>NZ_DATHKG010000034.1:0-52611 GCF_035489435.1 Flavitalea sp. | reverse complement strand
TCAATGTCGTTTAGTTAAGCCCTAAAGCTGTTTATATTCCATAGATGGTGGTTTCTTCTGTTTATGCTTTCGTTTAAACTTTCGTCCCGGTCTCACTATCTCGCATGTCCTTAATAATACATCATCCATCGCCGCAAGAGCAGCTTTAATTTTGGGTTTTATCCAGAGAGCATTCCAACACTCTTTGCAAAACGCCAGGGCATTTGTCCTGTTAATTTTTCTGTTATGTTTGCGATGTTTTGCGGTTGCTGACTCTTTTCTAACTCGTTGTTCTATTGGATGGGCCAGTATTGCACACATCGTCATCATAAAGACTTTTGCATAAATGTCTTGTTTGATATTTCTTGCTGTTTTACCAGAGAACGCCTCCCATGCGACTCTTTGTTTATATAATTTATAGGCCTCCTCAACATTCCAACGTAAACCATAAAGTTCTTTAAAATCGCTGTACGGGTACTTCTTCTTATCTATCAAAGAGGTGCACAACACTTCTTTTTCACCTGTCTCTAATTCAATCACAACAAGCCTGCAGGTGACAGACGGCTCAGATACCAGGTATTCCTTTTGTAAGTGTCTATCTTTTGGTGGCAGCGTAAACGTAACCACTTTATCGGTCTCTCCATTCATTATCATTTCCTGACTTTCCTTCCATCGGCCAGCTTTCAGTCGAATACAAAATTCTATTCTGCGCTGCTGTAAGGTAAACATCAGTGCCAGACTGGGGTATGCCCGGTCAAGTAACAATAAATCCCCTTCCAAAAACTTTACCCGTGATAAATGCTGCTGCAGCATCTGTTGTTCAGAAGCAGTATACTTATCGATGATAGCATCTACTGTTAATAGGTTCAGTACATCATAAACAATCGAAGTTCTCGCCAGACTGCGTTCCGACTCTCCGTTTGGACCCATCTCATATACACCAAACTCCTCCCGATTTGTCGGATGATTTGGCAGTATTACGACACTGCCATCACCAGCCAACAACCGGTGACCATTCCATTGCAGGTAAGGGGCGTCTTCGTAGAAACTTCTACAACCCTCCTGATTTAAATCCAAAAATGCTTCCGGTATTAGTTTCGCCCGCGCCTGGCTGAGTGCGCCTTTAGTCACCGTTTGAATACTGAAGTCTTTATCCAAAATTTTTGCATAAAACCTGTTCAGTTCCCTTTGAAGTGAGCTCCGCATGCCCTGGCTTATTAAAACAAGTAAATTTTTAAAGGAGAGTTTTCGATCCCGGGTAAATCCTTTCTCGCCGTCTTTGGAACGGCTCTTGTATTGATCTTCATCAATCAGTTGATTTATATTGTTAAGAGATGTTACCCTATAATCCTATCGCTTTTTTCAATGAGCAATAAAATTACTAACTAGAACCCATATATAAACACTTTTCAAAGATCTTTGCTTAACTAAACGACATTGACTCATAATTCATATCTCTCTTAAAGTTTCTCTTGATCAGACCCGGATATATATCTTTTTCCTGTCGAGGAGGTATACGATGGACCAGTAAAAAAGGATCATACAGATCGCATACATTAAAGAGCCGTTTTTAAGATTTTCCGAGACGGGCTTGCATATATGTTCATAGAACCAGGGAAGCGCACTGGTATAAATATTCTTACCGGTTGCAGGATCCACATGGTCCACCCAACGCATTAATCCCAGGATGCGGGGCAGAAAGCCACTCAATATAAATATGAACAAAGGATTTTTTCCGAACACATCAAAGAACCGGCTCCAGGCGCCTTTGGCATTTTTAAATTCTATCAGGTAGATAAAGATCGACAGCACAGTCATTGCCAGGCCGGAAGTATAAATCACGAAAGAACTTGTCCATATTTTTTTGTTCATCGGGAACACCAGGTTCCAGCAAAGCCCGGTGAAGATGAGAATCGATCCGGCAACGAAAAGGTTCGACAACATCTCGTAGGTTTTACCTTTCTGCTGAATGTAATTACCAACGAAATATCCAAAGATCACCTGTACTATGGAAGTTAGTGTGCTAACAAGTCCCTCGGGATCAAAAGGCACCCCTTCACCTTTATAGATATGCGAAGTGCCGAGAACGGCTTTGTCAATAGCTGTTCCAAAGAACCCGTTTAGACTGTATTGATCGCCCGGTGTACCAAGAAACATGCAAAGCATCCAGTATCCAAGCAATATAGCCATGCTTGCAACAAAGGCTCCTCTTAATTTAAAAAAGTAAACAACCAGTGAGGCAAATAAATAACTGAGCGCTATCCTTTGTAGTACGCCCAGGATCCGAATGCCATTGTTTGGATTTTCCGGATCTACCCAGTGTTTGAATACCAGTGATTCACCACTCCAGCGAACAAAGGGTGACCAGTTAAGAAATAAACCTATAGCAAATATGAGTACTGCTCTTGTGATTACTTTTTTTAGAAAGGCGGCTGTTCCTGCCTGCTCCATCCTTGGCATCACAAAAGCCATGGCGTTTCCTACCGCGAATAAGAAAAATGGAAAAACCAGGTCAGTGGGTGTGACCCCATGCCAGCTGGCATGTTCGAGCGGGCTGTAAATATGTCCCCAGCTCCCGGGGTTGTTCACCATTATCATCAGTGCAACGGTGGCACCACGAAATACATCAAGCGAATAAAATCTTTCCTTCATCCAACAGGTTTAATATTAGGTCAGTTCCTTGTAATGGACTTGCCATTAATTATTGAACTTACCATTCATTTTTGAACTTATCATTCATTATTGAGCTTATCATTCATTATTGAACTTACTATTCATTGAGCTTATCATTAATTATTGAACTTACCATTCATTATCTGGCTTGCCATTCTGTATCTGGCTTGCCATTCAGTATTGGGCTTATCTCTTATTTGCGGGCTTTCCCCTCCGAAGTAGAGACAGAGTTGGGAAGCACAATTAAGTATTTTGGCATCTTCCACACCTTTGTCTCAACGAAGGAGGGTAATCATATTTCATAAATATGCCATTTTGTAATTGTTTTTCATGAAAAATAATTGTTTTTCATAAGCTTTTTATTAACTTCGCCCATAATCAAAATTCATAAGAATCGTGCCTGATAATAACTTTTCACAACTTATATCTGTTTTTCATGGAAAAACGGCTCCGGAACAAGGCTACCTGGTGGGATATGGTGCAATCTTAAGATATTACGACTTAAGAATACCATTGCCGGAGATCCTGGCGCTGATCAGCCTGAAACACAAGCAGTACAAAACGGAAGACTGGATGGTATTTACTCCCCGGCATATGCCCGAAGATTCCCTGGCAGAACACCTGACCTTTGCGCTTAAGTATGAAGGAATAGATCTCGGACTCCTAAAAAAGTTATTTGAGAAACTCCAGGGAAACGAAATCACGGAAATGGTTGCCGCTGAACCAACCGGTCAGTACAGCCGGAAAATCTGGTTTTTGTATGAATGGCTGATCGACACAAAGCTTGATCTTCCCGATCTCAGTTCAGGCAACTATGTAGATCTTGTTGATGAAACGATCCAATATGCATCGGGAGCTTCGCAGGAAGTCTCCAAAAGGCACAGGGTGAGGAACAATCTTCCGGGAACCAGGGATTTTTGCCCGATGATAAGAAAGACAGCACTGCTCGATGAGTATATGAAACTGGATCTGCCGCAGCGGATAAAAAATATTATCGGTAAGATACATCCGGATGTAATGGCAAGAACGGCAGCATTTCTATTACTGAAGGATTCAAAAGCGTCCTATGCCATTGAAGGTGAAAGACCACCACAAAACCGCGCACAGCGATGGGGCAGGGCAATTGGCCAGGCGGGGGAGAGAATGATAAATAAAGAAGAACTGGTTCGGTTACAGCAGATCGTTATAGATAATCCCAGGTTTACAAAAATGGGATGGAGGGAGCAGGAGGGATTTATTGGTGAGCACGACAGGAGAACCGGAACGCCTATCCCGGATCATATCTCGGCGAAATGGAAGGACCTGGAAATATTGATCGACGGACTTATAGCGACCGATCAGAAGTTAGAAAAAGATACGGAATATGATGCAGTACTGGCAGCGGCGACGGTCGCGTTCGGATTCGTATTTATTCATCCGTTCGTGGATGGCAATGGACGGATACATCGTTACCTGATTCACCATGTATTGCTAAGAAAAGAATATGTATCGAGGGGAATTATCTTTCCTGTTTCTGCAATTATTCTTCAACGCCTTGATGAATACAGGAAGGTTCTCGAGAATTTTTCAGCGCCAAGACTTGACCTGATAGACTGGAAGCCTGATGAAAATAATAATGTTGAAATACAGAATGAAACCATTGATCTCTACCGGTATTTTGATGCAACAAAACAAGCAGAGTTTTTATACAATTGCGTACGGCAAACTATAGAAGAAACCATCCCGGAAGAAGTGGAGTACCTCGAAAAATATGATCTCATCAAAAACTATCTCGATGATCATTTCGAAATGCCCGATAAGATGGTTGCGCTGCTTGTGCGTTTCCTGGAGCAGGGCAAGGGTAAGTTATCAGAAAGAGCGAGGACAAAAGAATTTGCAGCGCTGACAGATGATGAGGTTAAAAGAATAGAGGAGAAGTTTAAAGAGGTGTTTTATTGATTTGTAATGGGGGGTTAAAGTCCTGGTTTCCTGTGTAAAGAATTGTTTTATTGAAGTACTCGCCAATATGAATATCATTATCAAAACCCGAATAACGAATTGATGCCGGCCTGTTTTGGAGGGAGGGAACGGTGCATGTGTCGCCAATACATGTCTTCAGCAACTGGTACCTGTTTTTCATTTCCATATCATAGCCGGAGGCAGCGCCTGACATTAAATCCTTTGAGGTCCTGGTGAAGTTGTTCTCAAATAGTAGTGAGGCAAGTATAAGACAAAAAACAGCCGGGTATTTATATTTATAATATAGATTAAGTTTTTTGAACAAGGGGAACTGTTGATTCTTTGGCATATAAAATAACGCCAGGTATAACAATCCTGATAAAAAAACAAATATGATCATGTTTGTCAATCTTAATGAGACAACATGACTTGGTGAATAGTAACTGCTCACAAAACCTATCAGGAACATTGAGGTGAGACAGTAAAAGATAACCTGGCCAGCTGAAGGCAGCCTGATTGCAGGAGCCTGGAATTGTTTCGGCCATAAAGATAACACTGACCTGGCTGCAAGAATGGTACAAACCCAGAATACGGGATTAATAAGACTTTTTCCGACATGATAAATTGCCAAACGGATCGAGAACCAAAATGATTTGATAAACTGTCCGCTCCCTGGCTTAACTGTTGACACATACCGGTAATTAAATGATGGTGCCGCCAAAAGATAATACCATAGAGGGAGAGATAAAACAAGGCAGATAAGAGGTATGGTAAATCCTTTCTTTTTCGGAAAGCGAAACATAAGGATTAGCCCGTTAAGAATACTCGTGATAAGGGCCAGCGGCTCATTAAATCCATGCAAAACTATAAACAGCAGAATATAGGCGGCAGCCGGTCCTGCCCCGGTATTCCGATTATATAACCTGAAAATATTTGCTATCCATAACACAAAAATAATTGTCGCTACCTGGTATGCAACTAGTGATGAAAACCAGTAAATACCTTCACCGGGACCAGGCATCACGTTTAAATAAACGGTAGTGAAGCATGCACTCAAAAAATAATTATCCCTTTTGTTGCTCTTCTCCCCAAATATCGTGTGCAATAAAAAAGCAAAGACGAGAATGAAAACAATGATAAATAATATCGGAATTAGTTTATACAGCCAGAAATTCCCGAAGGTCAAAGGACTTAAGCTCGTTATTGTCAACAGCATAAACCGCGCGGAAACGGTGTCATAAAGCATTTTTTGAGCCTGGATAAAACCATCCTTTCTTACCATCGATGTTATCCAGTAGTCGTCGCCGAGGGGATGGTTAAAGACAGAGATGATAATAAATGGTGCAATGAGAATAACAAGAATCAGTATGTCTGCATAGGATTTGTTTCTGTTTCGTGCAATCTTGTGCCTATCTAACATAGATTTTATTATCAACTGAAGTTTTCAAAGGTATATTAAACATAGTGGTAATAGAAAATTTCTGAACCTGCTGCCAGGCGGCAGTTTTCGTATATCTTTATTAAGGTATCATAATTGAAAATCTTTATCTGGAACCCGGCTTATTTAAAAAAAGATATTTTGTCAAAAGCCACCCGAAACATGTTAATACTGCTGACGGCAGTTTTTATATTAATTACAATCGCAAAATCATTTCATTATTCTATTGAATACGGCGGCTCCGATCTCCGGTGCCGGGTGGTGGGGTCAAGACTATTAGCGACCGGACACTCGCCTTATTTTTATAAATGGAAAGCAGGGGATAGTGAGCTTCTTTTGGATCCAAACGCCAACCCGAACCGTATTGTAAACGGAAACGTAGCTACACCGGCTGTTTTGTACTCGATCTATCCTTTGTCAAAGCTGTCTTATCCAACTATTCGTTTTATCTGGACCATCCTCCAGATTTTGGCAGGGTTTGCTGTGGTTTTTTTGGTCATTAAGAGGTCTCCAGGATCGGAAGCCCCAGGATCGGAATCTCTGGGATCGGAATCTCAGGACTTGAAATTTCCAGGATTGAAATCTACTGAACAATTTTTCGCCTTTGTGATTGTAGTTCTTGGGCTGTTTTGCTCTGAAGCTTTTTTATATCATGTGGAGCGCGGACAGGTTTATGTATTTTTTGCATTGTTTTTTGCGCTGAGCTATTATTTGTTTAATGCTTCTTTCCGGCATCATGAATTTGTATCTGGTTTTGTTGGAGGCATTTTTGTTCTGTTCCGGCCGATCGCTGCGGTTATAGGATTAGGGTTTTTAATCAACGGCAAATTTAAATGGCTGTATGGGTTTGCTACCGGCCTGGTAGTCGGATGCTTATTGTTTGTCGCTCCTCGCCCAGCCCTCTGGCAGGAATATTTTTCAGCGATGAAGGCTTATAATAATGAGATGCTGGTTAAAAAGGAAATTCTTGTCAAAAAGGAAATGATTGCCAATAAGGAAATGCTTGTCAAACCGGATACAATCGGAAAGTTCGATAGCGTCATTTCAAGCGCAATAATTAACAGACAAACATCGGCGGCATCATTGCCGGCAGAAATTGAAGGGTCGGTAAATCTTCAGGAAATAAAGACATTTAATATTGATGGTTTGCAGACCGTACAAACATATTTGAGAAAACTGAACATAGAAATTAGTAATCTTCATTCGGTTCTTTTATATGCAATTCTTATTTGTCTTTTGACCCTGACGTACTTCAGGGTAAGCAAAACAGGTTTTTCTTCTACAAAAGTATATCTGTTTGCTTTCCTGGCTTATATTTTGGCTGAACTTTGCATGATTGCACCGCGAAGCGGGTATAATATTATTGAGTGGATGTTTCCTTTAGGTTTAATCTATATTTCAATAAAGAATTCAGCGATTTTGGTGATTGGTTTATTGACAGCAGTTGTTGTGTTGCATGGGTTTCCAATAATTCTGCCTTATCAATCGGCTATAGCTGAAAGTGTAATGATTTGGGCGTTGACTTGTGCGATATTTCGAAGAAGAAATATGACAGGTCTCCATTTATCAAAATCTGACTAAAGTATGGGCATGTTCTATGACGTTAACCCGCAAATATATACCAATCGTCAAATGCGCTGATTTTTTCAAGAGTGCGCTTGTACCCGTTCGCAGTTAATAAATCGAAAATATTGGATCGCATACTTGAAAAATTGTGTTCAACCGTTATCACAGCGAATTTGTACTTCGAAAAATCAAAAGCATTCAAGATTTCGAATTCCGAACCTTCTGTGTCGATAGACAGGTAATCTATCACCCTGGGTGCATTGTTTGTTTCCAACAGATCATTTAACGATATTGTTTTGACACGGTATTCCGTTCTCTCTGACCTTTCCTTCGAGAAGTAATCTGTTTCTGCATAGTCTTTTATCGTAGACAGCTCAGCAATTTCTGTCTCAAAGAAAACAAGCTCTTGTCCGGTGGATGTCCAAACACACCTGTCATCAATTATGCATTTTCTGTTCTGCCTCAACTCATGATGCCATCCTTTCCCTGGTTCTGCCACAATTCCAGTCCATTGGTATTTTTGTTCAAGTAAATATGTGTTGCTCAGGCTGATTCCGTTAGTAGCGCCGAATTCGACAAAAAAGCCATTTTGTTTTTCATTAAGGGTGTAGAGCACAAATAAATCCTGAAATAATTGAGCATGTGATATCGTTAATTTGTCTGAAGCGAATCGCAGGAAATCAAAAGCCGGATCTTCGCTAACATTTTTTGCCAGCATGAAAGAGATTCGATCCAGGGACGAAATTACTTGTTCAAATTTTTTCACATCAACCTCGCTGGATAGGTCGATTCCAACTTGCTTAAAACCTTTTTTAATTATTTTTTGTAAAAGTGATGACATCAATTTTATTTTATGGTTGTGCTTTTAAGTGGTTTACGCTAAAGCTTTTTCAACAGGTACCGTAAGCAAAGAAACAACATGTCACTTCACAACCTTCTGGCTCACTAATCCTTAAAATATACCTGCATTTAAATTGTTGTTTGTTTTTTTATTTAGTTTATAAATCACGTTGCACCTGAAAATCGGATGAGGTGACTTGCTTGTTCATGTCTGTAAGTTTATAGAGAGGTACCTGGCCGTAAAATGATGCCCACATACTGTAAGTACTCGGAGGACCTAGAATAAAATCACATTTTGAGAGGCAGTAAAGATCTAGTATCTGATGATTAGGGCCAAATGTAATTTTTAAATTTTTATTTTGAAAGGTCGAGTGATTTAAAGTATCGTTTGAGCATATTAAAAATCTTATAGACCTGCCGGAAAATAATCTCACCATTTGATCCATCACTTTCTCATATTCTGTGAACTCATAATAATACAGACCATTTAAAAATTCTTTATAGTCTCCCCGACGAATATGTACTCCGATAATCAACTCATCCTGGTCTTGAAACTTTGCTTTGAAGAACTCATTAACTTGTTTTTGGTAAACTGGTTTTGGCCTAAAAAAACTTCTGATTCTATCCTGGTGTTTTAAGACCAATCTATTTGTGCGATATGGCCATCCCGACACAAAATAAAAGAGTGAAGGTTTGAATATTTGAATATTCTCCAAATCAGTGAATTCTTCCGGTTGTATTTTTTTTACGCCAATTATTTTATTATTAATTCCCAGTATGAAAAGTCTCTTGGTTATTCTTCCGCAGAATTCGTAAATAAGTTTTGTAACCGGCAAGGAAGATTTTTTTAAAATAAAGTCTTCCTTATGCTTATAAAATGCTGGGTTATAAATAAACACTTTGTTTTCAATGCCGTATGCCACAAAATTCGCATATACAAACAAAAGATTCGCGAGTTGCCCTGGTTGGTCGGAAATAATAATCATAACAATAAGTGCCTTACAAAATGAAATTTAATGGGCTTTTTAATAATTATTAAGATTTTCGTGAAGAAAAATAAAATTTCCACCCGAAAAAGCTTTCTGAGACAGTCTCAGGGCTGCTTGTGAAGTGAGCACATGGAAAGTCACTTCTCAGAGTTAAAAGTATGATGGCGCCAGCACAGAAGTTGGGGAGGAGGGTTCAATTTCTCAGTTTTATAGCATGTACACAGCATACTTCAAAATAAGAATGGCCTACTTCGCTCAACGAAAAATGATAATATTTCAGGGGTTACTTCCGAATCTAACCATTTTCATGGAAAAGCAATTTATGGTCGGTTTTAATATAAACAATCCTAATCCAGGGAGACACGAAATCACCTTTTTCTGAACTATTTATAAACTACCTAACCATTGACCAGAAACGGCCTGACTTTTGCTTATTGCAGGTTTTTTGGGACTGAGAAGACACTCATATGCATTGATTTACAGATTTGAAGAATTTTAGTGAAGATCGGGGGCGTGCCTTTGACATTAAAATTCACTTATATTTGCACCCTGTAAAATCCAAGGTAACAGAATATGGGATGAAGCAGTAATTAGAATAGATACACATATCCTGTTAATACTATTTAGAATCACATATGTTTAATGTTAACCAGTATAACTGGGTTATTTTTAAGGCATTATAAAGAGGGTTTAAGAAGATTTCTTGGCAAGGGAAACTACTTATACCCTTTCATTTTATCAGGCTGGCATGGTGCCGGTTTTTTAATTGGATGGAATACAATCAGTTACAACATTTTTATGTGACTGGCATGGCGAAGCTATGAGTTCCAGGCAAAATATGACAAAGAACAAAATTCGTTTTGGAATAATCGGTTGTGGACGGATTTCTCAGACACATGCCCGGTATATGCATGAGTGGGGAGAGTTGGTTGCAGTTTGCGACATCATCAAAGATAGAGCTACCACCCTTGGAGAAGTTTATTCGACCAGGGTTTTTGATAATCACCATGAAATGCTGGCATCAGTGCCTGATTTGGATCTCATTTCAGTCTGTACTCCTAATGGTCTACATGCATCTCACTCTATTGATGCTCTTAAATGTGGCTTTCACGTTTTATGTGAAAAGCCGATGGCGTTAACTACCGAAGATTGCCAGGCAATGATCGACGTTTCACATGCCTTTGATCGCAAATTGTTTATTGTCAAGCAAAATCGATACAATCCACCAGTGGTTGCCTTGAAATCACTCATAGATCAAGGTCGCCTTGGCAAAATATATAGCCTACAGCTTAATTGTTTTTGGAATCGCAATGCAGCTTATTATAAAGACACCTGGAAGGGGTCCATCAATCTCGATGGCGGCACTTTATTTACGCAGTTTAGCCACTTTATTGATCTCCTCTACTGGTTGATAGGCGATATTAAACAGGCACAGGGAATGACCGGAAATTTTGGTCATCAAGGATTGATTGACTTTGAGGATACAGGGGTGATTGTGTTGCAATTTGAACAGGGGGCTATTGCGACTATTAATTATACAGTGAATGCCTATAAGAAAAATATGGAAGGTTCACTTACTATATTTGGTGAAAAGGGCACCGTGAAAATCGGGGGGCAATATCTTAATGAATTGGAATACCAGGAAATTGAAGGTTTCGAAATTACTAACCTACCACCGGGAAACGGTGCCAATAATTATCAGACATATCAAGGCTCTATGAGCAATCATGATAAAGTTTTCGAAAATATAATTAGTGTTTTAAACGAACAGTGTGAGATGACCACCACGCCCAATGAGGGGCTTAAAACCGTTGAGATCATAAGACGGATATACAGTTCAGTAACAAACGTAAAATAGATAGAACACTCGGGCAGAAATTTATTTGATAATGGAGCCGGAAATAAAACAAGCAGGAATCATTAACGTAAAATTTGGGACAGGCGTGAAAGTGGTAGAGCCTGTGAATCTGTATAACTGCAGTATCGGCGATTTTTCATTCGTCGGTCCATTTACCGAAATACAAACCGGGGTACAAATAGGTAAAAATTGCCGGATCCAATCCCATAGTATGATCTGTGAAGGGGTTATTATTGGTAATAATTGCTTTGTCGGACATGGGGTGATGTTTGTAAACGATACGTTTTCGGGCGGTTCACCTGCTAATGGTAATCGCTCAAAATGGAGGGATTCACGCATTGGCAACAACGTATCTATAGGATCTAATGCCACCATTCTTCCTGTTTCAATCTGCGATAACGTAGTAATTGGGGCTGGCGCAGTCGTAACTAAAAACATTGACATTTCCGGGAAGTATGTTGGAAATCCCGCGGAATTGATGCCTAAGTACTAAGCTGTTCACATTACCGTTATGACAGAAAAGAAAAAATGGTTTGCTATCTATACTCGCCATCGTTGGGAAAAGAAAGTGCATCGTTTACTACAGGAGAAAGGGATCGAAACCTATTGTCCATTGAATAAAATTGAACGTAAATGGAGTGACCGGCTAAAGACAGTTGAGGAACCCTTGTTCAAATCTTATGTTTTCGTCAAAGTTACAGAAGATGAAAAAACGGCTGTTCGCATGACCAACGGAGTTGTAAACTTTGTATATTGGTTGGGAAAGCCGGCTGTCTTAAAGGACAGAGAAATAGACACCATCAAAAAGTTTTTAAATGAGCACGATAATGTGGAGGTTGAACGTTTTGAAATTCTACCCAACAAAAAAGTTCAGATAAACAGCGGTGTTTTTATGGACAAAGAAGCAACTGTCATCAGCGTGTCTAAGAATATGGTCCGTGTAATGATTGAAAGCCTTGGTTTCGCGCTTATTGCCAAGATCGACCGAATCCGAATTTCCGCTATTAAAAAATAAATGATTTTTTCATACTGTTATTATTCGTTTATCTGATATGTCTTGCAAAAACGTTTGGAAATTATTAAGCTTAATGTTCTGGATCACAATGATCTCTGCAGTTGTTTCCTGCGGCACGGAAAAAAGGCTAAGACAGGAACAAAAATATTTGAATGTTGGACGGTTGGATACGGCGGCAAACCTGCAGGTAAAGTATTTGGAATCAAGCATCGAGAAAGGTGACATGCTTGCTATCACAGTGTATAGTGATAATCCTGAAGCTACGGCTATATATAACCAGGCACAAGAGTCAGCTGGCTCCGGAACCAGCGCTCCAGGTTACCTGGTCGACCAGGAAGGCAATATCAGATTCCAGGGTTTGGGTGTAATCCACGTTGAAGGGCTGACAAAGCTTCAGCTAATGCGACTGATGGACGAAAAATTAAAAGAATTTTTAGTACAACCCTACACTGACATTAGGTTTCTGAACTTCAGGGTCAACGTGATCGGCGAAGTTGCAAAGCCAGGTCCAATTACCACCCCTGAAGGAAGGTTAAGCATTTTGGAAGTGATAGGTCTTGCAGGCGATTTAACAGTGTATGGGAGGCGTGATAATGTTCTAATAATCAGAGAGAAAGAAGGAAAGCGAGAGTTCGGACGAATAAATCTGAGAGATGCAAATATTTTTCAGTCGCCGTACTTTTATCTTGAACAAAACGATGTCATTTTGGTAGAAGCGAATAAAAGAAAGCCAAGTGGGAACGAACTTGGTTTTACCCGAAATCTAACCATTGCAGCCACTATTGCAGGTCTGGTTTCTACACTAGTGGTCTTGTACACCCTTATCATCCAGAATAACTAAGTAAACCCAGACTTAAAGAAAATGATGAGTTCCACTGAGAACCAAAATATCAAAATAACGACCAAGGATTTTATCTTCAGGTATATCAGGTATCTTCCGTTGTTTGCACTTTCAATTACGATTGCGCTAATAATCGCTTTTCTATATTTACGATATACTGTACCTGTCTACAATGCCAGAGCAACATTTTTGATAAAGATATCGGCACAGTCAGGTACGAACTCAGAACTGGATAACATGTTTTTTAACAGCGCGAGGAGTAATGTCTCTAATGAGATCGAATTACTTAGATCTTTAAACCTTGCGAAAAGAGTTGCGGCATCATTAAACCTCCAGAACAGAAGCTATATCCAGGGTAATGTAAAGACTAGTTTAAATTATCCTTACAGCCCCATTCAGCTAGACGTGATAAAACTTAAAGATTCCCTTACTCCAATCGGAATCAATATATATGTTCATGATCCCAGTGAATTCAGTATGGACAATGCGGAAGGTAAAAGATATCATTTCGGAGAGCCTTTCGAAACCGGATCGGGCACCTTCAGAATTCTCAATAATGATTCATCGGCCTTAAATCTTCCATATAGAGAACAAATTCTAACCTGGGAGCCATTGGAAAATGCTGCTTTTTTTGTGTTAGGCGGATTGAATATCTCCCCGGTACGGGATGGATCGAATATTCTGGCCTTGACATACATGTCGCCTTATCCACTTCTCGGAAAAGCGATTTTGAATCAATTGATGGTTGAATATCAAAAGCTGAATGTAGAAGATAAAAGGCAAATGGCCTCTCAGACCATTTCTTTTATCAATGAGCGGCTCAAAATTATTACTAAAGAGCTCGGTGATGTCGAAAAAGATCTTCAGAAATATAAACAGGACAAGGGAATAGCTAATCTCCAGTCGCAGTCTGAGTTGTATATAGGTGGACAGATAGATATTGAAAATAATATCAGGGAACAGGAGGTACGGAAAAACATACTTAAATATTTGCAGGAATATATTGCAAACGATAGTAATCAAAATACTGTTGTACCCACTACACTGGGGATTAGTGAACCGACCTTATTGCAGCAAGTCGGTCAGTATAACGAATTGCAGCTAAGGCGTGAGGCTAGTTTGCGAACAACAACTGCCAGTAACCCGGCAATTAAAACTATTGATGTACAGGCACAAAAATTGCGTTCCAATCTCCTCGAAACCATCAGAAACCTTCTTTCAATCTCGGACCTGGAAATCTCTAATCTTAGACAGCGTAATCAACAATATAATGCCAGCATCGCCTCCGTCCCTATCCGGGAAAAGGAGCTGCTTGAAATTTCAAGGCAACAAGGAATCAAGCAGACGCTATACCTTTTTTTGTTCCAGACCAGGGAAGAAATGTTGATTTCCCAGGCAGCTACGGTTTCAAATTCCCAGGTAGTTGACGAGGCTATCGCAAGTGGGATGGCGGTAACTCCAAAGCCATTAAATGCCAAAGTATTAGCGATGTTTTTCGGCTTGCTAATCCCAGTCGGATTTATCTATGTGAAAGAGTTATTAAATGATAAGATAGGATCAAGGGCAGATATCAATAAAGTTACCAGTGCACCTATTTTTGGAGAAGTGGGACACGCTGTTACAAAAAGCACGTTGCTCGTTCAAAAAAATCGACGAGATGTGGTCACAGAACAGTTCCGGATGATCAGGTCTAACATGAGATACCTGATCAACAATGTCGAACGTCCTGTTATTCTCGTGACTTCTACTTTTAGTGGTGAGGGTAAGTCTTTTATCAGTGTAAACGCCGCCGCCGTTATGGCACTGGCAGGCAGAAAAACCGTAGTACTTGAATTCGATATTCGTAAACCCAAAATAATGAAGGGACTCGGGCTACCAAAATCCCAGGGTATTACCACATTTCTTGTGGGCAATATACCCGTTGAGTCACTTGCTGTGCCGGTGCCGGACGTCGAAAATCTATTTGTTATTCCTTGCGGTCCGGTACCTCCAAACCCCTCTGAAATATTGCTGAATCCTAAACTGGCAGATCTGTTTACATATGTCAGGGCAAATTTCGAAGTAGTGATAGTAGATACTCCGCCCATCGGTCTTGTCAGTGATGCATTCACTTTGAGTCAGCATGTTGATGCCAGCCTGTACATTGTAAGGATGGGGTATACGCTTAAGAAACAGATTCATTTCATCGAAGAATTGTATGTTAAGCAAAAACTGCCCAATATGGGTCTGCTGGTAAATGATATTAAAGCTACCTCGCATTATTATAGTTATGGCAATTACGGCGGTTATGGCTACGGTTATGGCGGAAAAAGCGGATACTTCGATGTTAACAATAGTCATTCTTCGTGGCTACGTCGATTGCTTCGACGGTTAAAAATTAAGCGTGATTAACACTATATTGTTTGGACTAAAATTTAATGTTTACTTAAGCGGCAATAAGTGACTCTTGTCTGTCTGCTTTCACGGATAATATCGGCAGAGGAATTCCTAAGCCAGAGTGTTCAGGAAAGCCTCAGTAACAGATTTAAAGTAAAGTTTAAGTAAGGAAATATATATAATTGAAGACCTGGTTCCGGTCTTATCAATAAGCTTCTTAAGAAATAAAATGAATTCTACTGCAGACGTTACAAACAGCGATTCGTGGGATCTCGAGATAACCTCAAAATCCAACATTTTTGATTTGCATTTAAAGGATGTCTGGAACTACCGGGATCTTTTGTTACTATTTGTAAAAAGGGATTTTATCTCCGTTTATAAACAAACAATACTTGGGCCGCTGTGGTTTATTATTCAGCCACTGTTTACCACGTTGATTTACAGTTTTATTTTTGGACGGCTGGCCAGAATAGGTACAAATGATATCCCTGGTCCTTTATTTTATTTGGCAGGCGCTATCGCGTGGAATTATTTTGCCGAATGTCTTTCCAAAACAAGTACTGTTTTTCGCGATAGTGCCGGGATACTCGGAAAGGTTTATTTTCCCAGACTTATTATGCCTCTGAGTATTGTACTTTCTAATTTGATAAAATTTGGAGTTCAGTTTTTTCTTTTTCTCGTTATTTGGGCATGGTATATGTTCCAGGGGCAGACTGCCGGGCCCAATATGTATATCCTACTTTTCCCTGTAATTATTCTGCTTATGGCCTTACAGGGTCTTGGTTTTGGATTAATAATTACTGCCCTGACTACAAAGTACCGGGATTTGGCTTTCCTGGTAGCCTTTGGTATGCAGTTGGCCATGTATGCTACACCGGTGATTTATCCTTTGTCGGCAGTGCCTGAAAAATATAAACAGATTCTAATGTTGAATCCATTGGCAGGGCTCATCGAAACATTCAGATATGGCTTTTTTGATAAAGGCGAATTTTATTCATTTGCATTTGCATATAGTGCGATTGTTACATTCGTCATTTTATTGATTGGGATCTTCGTTTTTAATAAGGTAGAGCGAAGTTTCGTAGATACAATTTAAACCTGCTTTAACATGTCAATTGTAATTAGAGCTGAAAATATTTCAAAGGCATATCAGCTCGGAGAATTTAGTACGGGAACGATGACGAGTGACATTCACAGATGGTGGGTAAAGATGAGAGGCGGCGAGGACCCTTTCCTGAAAATTGGCGAATCAAATGATAGGACTATTCAAGGGGAGAGTGATGTTGTTTGGAGCCTGAAAGACATAAATTTCGAGATTGAACAGGGTACTGCAGTCGGAATAATTGGTAGAAATGGGGCTGGCAAAAGCACATTATTGAAAATCCTAAGCCAGGTTACAACACCTACCACGGGATCAATAAAAGTTAAGGGCCGAATAGCCAGCCTTTTGGAAGTTGGTACCGGGTTTCATCCGGAACTAAGTGGGCGGGAAAATATTTTTCTGAATGGCGCGATCCTGGGTATGAAAAAAAGAGAAATCAAATCGAGGTTTGATGAAATCGTAGCCTTCAGCGGGGTGGAACGATATATTGACACTCCTGTTAAAAGGTATTCTTCAGGGATGTACGTGAGATTAGCTTTCGCTGTGGCAGCTCATCTTGAAAGCGAAATATTAATCGTCGATGAAGTTTTAGCGGTAGGGGATTCGGAATTTCAAAAGAAATGTTTAGGAAAGATGAACGATGTGAGTAAAACCCAGGGAAGAACGGTTTTATTCGTCAGTCACAGTATGGATTCTGTACTGAGACTATGTAATCATGCGATCCTTTTGAAAAACGGAACTGTGCAAACATATGGGAGGACTGACAAAGTGGTGAATCATTATCTCCAATCTGACTTTGGTTCGACCGGTGCAAAGAAATGGGACCTGGCTAATGCTCCAGGTGATGATGTTGTACGTTTACTTGAAGTATTTGCTCATGGGCCCGACCTTGAAAAGGAGGATAACCTTGACATAACACAGCCTGTCGGGATAACTATGAAGTATATGGTATTAAAGGACGGAGCGGTTTTTACCCACGGTATAAATTTATTCAATAACCAAGGTGTCAACATCCTTAATTCTCACGACATAACATCAGAAATACGGGTTCACAAACGCAATAGGGATACATATACTTCCACCGTTTGGCTCCCTGGCAATTTTTTATCAGAAGGTGTTATAATTGTGGGTGTCGCTATTTTTACTCAGGAACCCTTTTATATACATTTTCAGGAACTGGATGCAATTGCTTTCAACGTTTTTGACAAAATCAATGGTGACTCAGCACGGGGTAATTATGCAGGAGGATTTCCAGGAATAGTCCGCCCCATTCTCACCTGGCAAACTTCGATATATGAAACAAACGATAAAGAAAGTATTACCTAGAAAGGTTCTGGAGCTTCTCAGATCATTTGCAAAACCTGAAGCAAAAAGTGAAATTGATTTGACTAAATATCATTTACTTGAAAAGTCGTCAGTCACTTATGCACAAGACTTGTTGTATACTTTCCATAACGCTGATTTTATGAAAGACCAGCATTTTCTTGAGTCCTATGAATTAGGTAAACAAACGGACGGCGGTCATTTGTTAAAGGACTATGACATACACTGGAGAACTCACGTATTATGCTGGGCCGCCCATCATGCTGCACAACTTGAAGGGGATTTTGTTGACTGCGGAGTTAGCACTGGAATCTTTGCCAGGTCAGTCATAAACTTCGTTAATTTCCAGGATCTGGATAAAAGATATTACTTGCTAGATACTTTCGAGGGAATGGATGAAAAGTATAGCACTCCGCTCGAGATGGAAAGGCATAGGGCACTTGGATACGGAAAACAAATCGGTCTGCATGAACAGGTAAAACAAATCTTTAAAGATTTCAACGTTAAAATAATCAAAGGTGCCGTACCTGAAACCTTGAAACAGGTGGATACTCATAAAGTTTGCTATCTGTCAATTGACATGAACTGTGTTCAACCTGAAGCTGAAGCATTGGAATTTTTTTGGGATAAGATGGTTAGCGGCGGCATGATAATATTGGATGATTATGGTTACGCAAACGCGCATAACGACCAAAAACACGCTCATGATGCTTTTGCCAAATCCAAAGGCGTGATGGTTCTTACCTTGCCTACCTGCCAGGGTCTAATTATTAAACCTTGAAGTAACAAGTGTACGAATTGTATACCTGGAATATAATTCGCGAGCAAATTTCGGATTCATTGCCTCAAAAGTCGAATGCTTGAAATTCAAAGAGGTGGATACAAATAAAGTCTGTTCTATGAATGGACATGATTTGTGAACAACCGAGGCATTTGCCTCGGAATTCCTTTGGAAAAGATGTTAAGTGGTGGTTTTATAGTAATTGTTTATCGTGGAATTGCAAAGGCTCAAAAGATTAATAAGACGGTCAGGATGATTTTGCCTGATCAAAACATGCTTCTGACATTGCTGATGTGTCAGGGCCGATTATTAAATCCAACGAAACCAGAGAAAATATTTTATAAAGAAAATCTATCAATTTAGATGTTTAAAAAGAAACGAACCTCAGTAGATGACCAAGTTATCTTCAATGTCGATACTGTCTGTGAAGGACATCATAAAGTAACATATCGCGGTATAAAAGCGATCCGATGTCCATTCGACTACGTAATATATCAAATGATTATTAGTGAATTAAGGCCGGACCTTGTAATTGAAATAGGAACCAATATTGGAGGAGGCGCATTATATATTGCCGATTTAATGAATAATATTGGACATGGTATAATTCATACAATTGATATCAAAAACCAATCTGACCCGGTTCTAGCTGAGAATCCCAGGATTAAAACTTTTACTGAAGGATGGGACAAGTATGATATACAAAATGCGGTTGGCTTTGAAAAGATTCTTGTAATAGAGGATGCTTCCCATATGTACGAAGACACTCTTGCAGCGCTTATTAAGTTTGCTCCTCTAGTAACGCGTGATTCTTATCTCATTGTAGAAGATGGTATCATAGACGAATTAGGGATGAAAGAGCAATACAATGGCGGACCACTAAAAGCTATTGCGGAGTTTTTAAAGACGAACAAAAATTTTGTGGTTGACAGGAAATGGTGTGACTTATTTGGCAAAAACGCAACTTTCAATGTAAATGGTTATCTAAGAAGAATTAACTGATATGATTAAAAGAGTACAACGCGTATTAAAAAAATTATTGGGATTTAAGCCTACTAAATTTGACGCAACTGGCGAAAGAGTGGACATTGTCTTCAATAATGAGATAGACTTTGAGACCTTAGACATGTATCAAAAATCTCATTTCAGAAGGTACGAATTTGCGACCAAATTATTGAATGATAACGAGGCTTGCGGTGATTTTGCATGTGGTACCGGGTATGGTAGCGTGATGCTTTCAAAAAAGGCAAAGAATGTAATTGGGGCAGATCTGAATGATCAGGTTATTAAGGCTGTGAAGAAACGCTATCGCAGGGTGAATAATGTTGAATTTATACATGCAAACTTGCTGAATCTTAAATACGAACACTACTTCGATAAAATTTTCTCGTTTGAAACAGTTGAACATTTTTCTGAAAATGACATCTTAAGTGTATTGAAAATTTTCCATCGTGCGCTTAAGCCAGGGGGGAGCTTTGTATTTTCAACACCCTATTTACAGGAAAAAAGCGATGCAGCCATTAAATTAGGACATCATCAAACCTTTTATATTGATGAGCAAAAAATAGAGCAATGGCTAGTAGCGACGGGATTTACTCTAAAAGAATACTATTATCAAAATTATGATACACATGATATTGAAGTAGATCTAAGTCATAGAGATTTCATCATATGTGTAGCCGTGAAATAATATATAATGCCTAAGGTTTCTATCTGTATTCCAACGTATATGCAGGAGATCTATCTGCGAAAGACATTGGACTCCATACTTATTCAGGATTATGAGGACTTCGAGCTTATTATTACAGATGACTCGCCCGATGATACAATTGAACAACTATTGAGTAACTACAACTTTGATGGCAAGCTAAAGTATTATCGAAATAGTTATAGTCTCGGATCGCCTGAGAATTGGAATGAAGCGGTTAGAAAGGCATCAGGTGAGTATATAAAAATGTTGCATCATGACGACTTCTTTACATACTCTTATAGTTTACGTGAGTTTGTGAAATTGCTGGAATCAAGTAATGAAGTAAATTTTGCTTTCAGCGCATCTTCTGTCGTAAGGGTCAATGAAAATAAAACATGGATTCATAAAGCAAGTCCAACCCAACTGGAAGCATTGCGGACGAACCCTAAAATTTTATTCTTTGGAAATATAATTGGAGCCCCAAGCGCCACTATTTACAGAAATTTGCCCCAGACTGAATATGATACATCTTTGAAATGGGTCGTGGATTTCGATTTTTACATTAGATTTCTTTTAAAGACACGAACTTTTAATTTTACGGATCAACCTTTAATAAGTACGATTAGTGGCGCCAATCATAATGTTACAAACATCTGTGAGAATAACGCAGAGGTTGAACTGTTTGAATATTTGTTGCTATACAATAAAATAAAAAAGTCACCTTTTATTATTCAAAATGACCATTTTACATTTTTCAGACAACTATTTGCTAAATATAATATTGAATCACTACGGGACTTGCGCCTGATAAAACAAGGAATGCCAGTGCCTTTCCTGTTGAAAATTTTTCTTCATATGAAACAATTACGAAATGCAATCAGGGCCTGAATCAGAAACCATAAATGGAAAATTATAATTTGCTGTTCTCATTGGCAAGGCGAAAATTATGTTTAATGCTCATCGGATGCTCAAACGTATGGTTGCGGTTGCTTTTGGTTTCGAAAAAATGAACATGAGTAAGTATAAAAATTCAAAAATCTTTGTTTGTGGTCACAATGGCATGGTGGGTTCGGCAACTATGCGCTTATTGAAAAAAAAGAATTTCGCCAATATAATTACAGTTTCCAGCAAGGAGCTTGATCTTACAAATCAATTGGCTGTCCGTTCCTTTTTTGAATCGCAGAAGATTGAGCTGGTTATCTTATCTGCGGCAAAAGTTGGCGGAATCCAGGCTAATATCGACAACCCAGGTGTTTTTTTATTCGATAACCTGATGATTCAAAACAACGTAATTGATGCGGCATACCGAAACGGTGTTGAGAAACTCGTTTTTCTCGGGAGTTCATGCATCTACCCGAAGGAGTGTAATCAGCCGATGAAAGAAGAGTATCTTTTAACCGGGAAATTGGAGCCTACGAACGAAGGCTATGCTATTGCCAAGATTGCTGGAATCAAAATGCTTGAAGCGTATCATAAGCAGTATGGGTTCAAAAGTATCAGTTTGATGCCGTGCAATCTTTATGGACCTAACGATTCATTCGATCTCAAACATTCTCACGTACTTTCTGCATTAGTTAAGCGGTTTACCGATGCCCGGGACAACAATGACAAGGAAATAGTTTTATGGGGAACAGGAATTGCCCGAAGAGAGTTTATGCATGTCGACGACATTGCAGAAGCGATTTTTTTTATGCTGCAGAACTATGATAATACCGAGTTTATAAATATTGGTTGGGGTGTTGATGTGAGTATTAAAGAGTTGGCTGCAATAATTGCACAAAAAGTAAACTACAAGGGAAGTATTCTGTGGGACGACACAAAGCCAGATGGAATGTTGCGAAAATGCATGGATGTGACCAAAATGAAAGAAATCGGTTTTTTTCCGAGTATCCCTTTGGATAAGGGAATAGACCAGATGATTGATATATATCAAAAAATTAAGACTACCGCATGATCCCTTTAATGAAAAATGCTTTTTTGCATGAACATGAAACCAAGAAGGCCTTAGCTGAATTTATACTCCAGACTGACCGTTTAAGTATGGACAAGGAATGCGCTGCGTTTGAGCAGAAATTTTCGCGTTACCAGGGACGAAAAGAGTCTGTATTATTTAATAGTGGGGGGAGTGCTAATCTAGCGATGTTGCAGGCCTTAAAAAATCTGGGAAAATTAAGTGATGGCGACAGAATTGGATTCTCCGCCCTCACCTGGAGCACGAACACCATGCCTATCATACAGATGAATATGATTCCGGTGGCTATTGATTGTGATCCTTATTGCCTTAACGTTACGTCGAAAAATCTCGAAACGACTTTAGCCAAAACCGATATTAAGGCGTTGTTTTTGACAAATGTTCTTGGATTTACCGGCGACATTGACAATATAAAGACTATTTGTGAAGATCGGGATATACTGTTTATCGAGGATAATTGTGAATCGTTAGGAACTGAGTTGCCCAGCGGTAAAGCCGGAAATTATGGATTATGCGCAAGCTTTTCTTTTTTCATAGCTCACCATATGAGTACTATCGAAGGTGGCATGCTTTGTACAGATAACGAAGAGTTAGCGGAAATGCTTCGGATAGTGAGGGCGAACGGTTGGGACAGAAATCTAAATGCGATTCAACAGGTGAGGTTAAGAAGGAAACATAATGTTCATTCTGAATTTGAAGCCAAATATACCTTCTATGATCTTGGCTTTAATTTTCGACCAACTGAAATCACTGGCTTTTTAGGTCAATACCAATTACAGTTTCTGGATGATAATATTAAGAAGCGCGAACAAAACTACCTCCGCCTGGAAAAGATATTTAAAGAGAATGAAGATATTCTTGAATTAAAACACGACCACATTACATGTTTATCAACGTTTGCATTGCCCGTGGTTTGTAAGACTCCTGAACTTCGTGACCATTACCTGGCACGATTCTCTGGTGCCGGAATTGAGATCAGACCGATGATAGCAGGTAACATCCAGCGCCAACCGTTCTATAAGAAATACGTTAAGGAGCTATATGATTTACCTGGCACCGACTTTTTGCATGATAACGGGTTTTACTGTGGTAATTATCCGGAACTGACCGAGACGGATCTACAAACTATCAGCAGCTGTCTGTACAAATATTAAAAGGTATGATAGCAGTACAACTCGCAGGCGGCCTTGGCAATCAACTATTCCAATATGCTATGGGACGATCTATCGCCACCCGGAACAGGACAGAATTAAAGCTGGATATTACCTTCTTTGAAAATTATGAGTGGCACGAATACAGTTTAGAGCCTTTTTCAATAGATGCTCCAATCGCTGGCAAAGTGGAATTGGATAGGTTAAAAAAAAGGCAGGAAAGTTTCGTTGAACGGTTTAAAAGAAAATATTTGGGTGGGCATCCTATTGTGGTGCAAGAGAAAAATTTACTCTTTGATGCGGCATATCTGGCCATTAAGTCCCCTGGTTATCTTTTTGGATACTGGCAATGTGAAAAATATTTCAGCGAATTTGAATCTCTTGTTCGCAAAGAGCTCCAAATAAAGATTGACCCTTCGCCTCCCAACCTGGCTTTACTTAACGAGATTAAGTCAAAAGAGGCTATAAGTCTTCATATCAGGCGCGGAAATTTTGTTACTGTAGATTTTGTCAACAAGGCTCATGGAACATGCTCGATGGACTATTATCAGGCTGCTATTCAGTTGACGGCTGAAAAATGCAAAAACCCCGAATATTATATTTTCTCAGATGATATTCCCTGGGTAAAACAAAATTTACAGATTAATTATCCCCATGTTTTTGTAGACATAAACGATGCAAAAACAGATTATGAGGATTTACGGCTAATGTATTCCTGCAAACACCACATCATAGCTAATAGTACTTTCAGCTGGTGGGGCGCATGGCTAAATAAGTCAAAGGATAAATTGGTAATAGCTCCTGAAAGGTGGTTTGCCGATGAAGTGCGAAATGAGGAAGCAAAAGATATTATCCCCAAAGAGTGGCGAAGATTGTAAACGTTACTGTGGTAAAAATCCGGGACTTGTTTCAAATCAAATGGATTATTTATAGTGGTTAAGGTCTCTGTTATAATGCCGGTGTTTAATGCAGAACATTACATCAGGGAAGCTATTGACAGTATCTTGCAACAGACTTTTACCGATTTTGAATTCCTGATTTTCAACGACGGTTCAACAGATAAAAGTGCTGAGATTATTACAACTTATAAAGATCACAGGATAAGGTTTTTTAATTTTAATGAAAATTCGGGTTATGTAGCGCACCTCAACAGAGGTATTGACATTGCTAAAGGCCAGTATATTGCGCGAATGGATGCAGACGACATCAGTGCCCCGGAAAGGCTTGAGAAGCAGGTTAATTTTCTTGACAAAAATCCGGATATTGGCCTCTGTGGAACCTGGTACGATATTATCGGAGATTGTACACAGATTATCAAAGTTTCCTCTGATCATGATGATTTAAAAATTCAACTCATTGAAAACTCTACTTTTGGACATCCGAGCGTTATAATGCGAGCGAGCATCCTTCACAAGTATGGTAAGCATTATGAAATCGATTATATGCCCGCCGAAGATTTTAAAATGTGGGTAGACCTAAGCCTTATAACCAAAATTGCTAACCTCGATGATGTTTTGCTTCATTATCGTGTGCATGCCGATCAGATCAGCCATTACAAAAAGGAAGTTCAAAATCGCAAGATTCAAGAAGTCAGACAATTGCAGATCGAGAGATTGATAGGTAAAAGCTTAACGGATGAAGAAATCAAAATCGTTTATTTCCTATTTGGTTCTCCCAACCCTACTGGTTATGATACCAGGTTTACTTATAATGCGTTCCGTTTTGCAAATCGCCTGATCCGGGAAAATTCAGAACGCAAAATCTATCAACCTTTTAAGTTCCATAAGTTTATCGTTGATCGTGTAAAATATCTGATGTACATGACCGATTTTAACTCATCTCTACTTTTTAACGATGCGAAGAGATTAATATTGGACGGTACTTCCCGCAAGGCAAAACTTATATTCTATATTAAGTGTTTGCTTGGCTGGTCATCTCCTTCCAAAGGGTCGAAATACAGGCATTTCATGTCAGGTGTTCTGCACTCAATTCGATCTTTTAAATAATTTTATAAACCGGGCATTGAGAATATTTTATTTTAAACTATTGGCGGTATATGGCAAATGAACTTATTTCGGTTATTGTACCTTGTTATAACGTTGGCGCTTATTTAGATGAAACGTTAGAATCAGTATTGAACCAGTCTTATGAAAATTGGGAATGTATCGTGGTTAATGATGGTTCACCCGATAATACCGCGGAGGTCGGATTGAAATGGGAGCAAAAAGACAAGAGATTTATTTATTTGGAATTAGAAAACGGGGGTGTAGAGCGGGCTCGGAATAAAGGTATTGAAATAGCAAAGGGTGAATTTATTTTACCGTTGGATGGAGATGATAAATTAGCACCCACCTTCCTTGAAAAGACATTAAAAGTCTTCACAGATGCACCCGATACTATGCTTGTCTATTGCCTCGTAGAACAATTTGGCGATAAGCAAGGTATACTGCATATGAAAGACTTTAACCTCCATAATCTTGCAGTACTTAATATGATTGTCTGTACCGCTCTTTACCGGAAATCAGAATGGGTACGCACGGGAGGGTATGACGAGAAAGTAAAATATCACCTTGAGGACTGGGAGTTTTGGATTAATATGTTAAAAGACGGCGGAACTGTAGTGCGGATTGACGAACCTTTATTTTTTTATCGAATCCGGCCTTTTTCAGGTATCAGATCGGTAAATGAAGAAAAGCTAAAATATATGAGGAGATACATTTCCACAAAACACGCTGCCTTTTACCAGGAATATGTAGGTGATATCATTTCAGTTTATTGGGAAAGGGAATACATCAAAGATGCCATTGCTGACCTTACTTTGCGGCGCCGGTTAAAAAAGTTTTCCCGTTCGCCGGTAACCAGTATAAAAAAAGCGATGCGTGAGATTATAAACGGATAAATTCCATAAATAGGCAAAAAACATTATGAAAAAAATTTTAGTAACTGGTGGAGCTGGAAATATAGCAAGTTCCCTGGTCAGGAAGCTTGCAGCAGATAGCAATAATGAAATTGTTATAGTAGATAATCTCCTTACCGGAAGCATGAAGAAGGTGCCGGTTCTGCCAGGAGTAACTTTTGTGAAATGTGATGTAAATGATCTCGCTGACATCAGTGGAGTTTTTTATCGGAATGCTTTCGATTATGTATTTCACTATGCAGCCGTGGTAGGAGTGCAAAGAACACTGAATAATCCCCTGATGGTATTAAATGATATCAAGGGTATTGAAAATGTATTGAAATTGTCCAAAAATACCGGCGTAAAGCGAGTATTTTATTCAAGTTCCTCGGAAGTATATGGTGAACCATTTGAAATTCCGCAAAATGAATTTACGACTCCTTTAAACAGTCGCCTGCCCTATGCAATCGTTAAAAATCTTGGCGAAGCCTATTGCCGATCGTTTGCGTTTGAATATGGCTTGCATTTTACGATTTTTCGCTTCTTCAATACCTATGGGCCAAGTCAGAGTGAAGACTTTGTTATACCGAGATTTATAAAGTCGGCGCTTCAGAATCAAGACATAGAAATTTATGGCGATGGCAATCAAACCAGAACCTTCTGTTATATTGATGATAATATTGATGCCTGTATTACATGTATTCGGGACGGCCTTTTTATAGATGATGTGGTTAACATTGGAAGCGACAACGAAATTTCGATCCTGGAGCTTGCTAAAACGGTCATTCGGATTACAGGCTCACAATCCAAAATTAATTTTTTGCCTGCTCTTAAGGAAGGTGATATGAGCAGGCGGTGCCCTGATAATGCTAAAATGAAAGAAATTATAAATCGTCCATTGATATCGTTGGAAGATGGTATTTCAAGATTAGTCCGCTCCTATAGTAATGAATTAGTAACGAGTTAATAAAGTAATAGATTTTCTGCACCAAATGTTTACGAATGCGATAACGGTAATAGTCCCAAATTTTAATCATGGACGCTATCTTAAGCAGCGAATTGACTCTATATTAAATCAAACTTTTCAGGATTTTGAAATCATTATTCTTGACGATCATTCTACAGACGACAGTGTAGTTATTATAGAGAGTTATAGAAATCATCCCAAGATCTCGGAGATTATCTACAATGAAAAAAATAGTGGCAGCCCGTTTGCACAGTGGACTAAAGGGATCAATCTTGCAAAAAGTAAATACCTTTGGATCGCGGAAAGCGATGACTTTTCCGATCCGCTCTTTCTCGAGAAAATGATAGGGCTGATTTCAAGTGATCAACGAATCGGAATCGCCTATTGTAACTCTAACTGGGTAGATGCCTATGGAGTTGCGGGACCGTCACTATCCTTATTCAATGAGTCTTATCAGAGGTCGGGAAGAGAAGAACTTGTTACACTATTAGACCATAATACTGTCCAGAACGTTAGTTCAGCTTTGATTCTCACAGAACATGCGAAAAAGGCAACATTTAATCTTGACAAATACAAGGCCTGCGGCGATTGGTTGTTTTATATTCGAATTCTGCAAATCTCTGATATAGCCTATACACCAAGTTTACTCAACAATTTTCGCTGGTATCATAGTAATACGTCCCACAATGCTCAAAAAGAAGGACGATGGATCGTTGAAGGGATTGATATTATATCTCAAATAAATCCCGGAATCATACAAATCTCTGCAGGACATTATCGGGCTATACTTGCATTATGGTATGTGAAAGTCAAAAATGCATCTATGATTACTTCATTAACTAAGGCAAAGTGCTATGTTAAACTTTTATTGATTTTAAGTAAAGTTGTAATCACACGCGGCATATGAAGCATTCAAAAGTGATATTGATTATTGTTCACAAAAGCGAACCATCAGATTTTGAATTAAACTCACTTGCCCAATGTTATAAGATACTTGGTAAGCATCCGATAAAATTAATTGCACCTGCAGGCCTTGATATGGCAAATTACAAAAGAGTTAATTCAAATATCGAAGTCGACTTCATTGACCCCAGGTGGCAATCGAATTATGCAATGTTTAATCGGCTAAAAATCCTGCCATTCATATACAAACGTTACAGGGTTTTTGATTACATTCTTTTTTACGAGTTGGATGCCTGGGTTTTTCGGGACGAGTTAGACTATTGGTGCGATCAGGCTTTTGATTATATCGGCGCTCCCTGGTTTGAAGGTTGGCAACATGCTACCGAAAATTCCCCTTTTATCGGCATTGGAAATGGTGGATTTTCTCTCAGAAAAGTTTCAAGTCACCTTAAGGTATTGAATACTTTTTCATACATAATCCCAATAAAGACACTAGGTTCTAACTTCTTAAAAAACCCTGGTTTTAAAGAGCTTATCACTTTGGCAAAGCGACTCACTATTGCAAACAATACTTACCATATTTTTAATACATTTAGTGAAAATGAAGATTACTTCTGGGGGAGTTTCATTGCAAAAAAATTCCAGTGGTTTCACGTGCCCGATTTAAATACCGCTCTCAGATTCTCAGTTGAAATTAATCCTCATCTGTTCATCAAAACGATGGGCGATTTACCTTTTGGTTGTCATGGCTGGTACAAGTATAATGTTGACTTTTGGCGCAACTATATTCAGTTAAGTTTTGTAGATAAAATCTTTCCTAATGAGGAAGTTATTCAATAGTCAATTGTAATGAATTACCCAAAAATATCAGTAATTACGCCTTCCTATAACCAGGGGCAGTTCCTTGAAGAAACTATTATCTCTGTAATTGGCCAGGGATATCCAAATCTCGAGTATATCGTTATGGATGGAGGAAGTAGTGACAACAGTAAAGAAATATTGCAGAAATATAATGATCAGATTACATTCTGGGTTAGCGAAAAAGACACCGGGCAAAGCAACGCAATAAACAAGGGCTTCAGGATGGCAACCGGTGAAATACTCTGCTGGTTAAATAGCGATGACATGTTTATGCCCAATGCATTGTTTTATATGTCAATGATCGCTGATGTTAGCAAACGATCTGTTTATTTTGGGAATTGCATCCATTTTAAAAATTCAAATGGCAATCTGACGACCTATGGCAGCAATGCTATAGCATCTGCAACGAATCATTTGCTAAGGCACCTGGATTATATCATTCAACCCTCAAGTTTTTGGACGCGGGCCGCCTGGCTATCAACTGGTCCTTTAAAAGAAGAGTTCCATTTTGCTTTCGACTGGGAGTGGTTTTTGCGGGCTGAACAAAATGGAGTAGATTTTGTGCCATTGCAGGAATGCCTTTCTATGTACCGGATTCATGCGGAACATAAAACAGGCAGCGGTGGCGAGGCACGGCAAAAGGAAATTATATCGATCTCCCACATTTTTGCACCTCAACGGGTACCATTGCTTCAACATCTTCAAAATGAATCGTGGAATTTCAAAGGCATACATTTTAAATTTTTACGGGTACTGATGCGAATTTTAAGGGTTCCTTATTCCGATAACCGGCTTTTAAAATTATACAGATGGAATAAATACCGCAGTTTCCAACCAACCGATATGGACGAATCAAGATCAATGCTTTTTCTGCAATAGAAGCTTACCGTTCAAACCGTTTGGATAAATTAACATACCAGAAGATATGCTACCCAAGATATCGATAATAACACCGTCCTATAACCAGGGCAGGTATATAGAGCAGACCATAACCTCTGTGTTAACTCAGAATTATCCCAATCTGGAATATATTATTATTGATGGCGGAAGTTCTGATGAAACGATAGAAATAATTAAACGGTATCAGCATCAACTAACATATTGGGTATCGGAGAAAGACAATGGACAAGGCGATGCGATCAACAAGGGCCTTAGAAAGGCAAGTGGTGATATTGTAGCCTGGCTTAACAGTGACGATTGGTATGAAAAAGATGCACTTATTACAGTGGGAAATTGTTGGCTAAAAAATCAACCATTTGACGTCTTTCAGGGTGAAGCAAGGTTTTACTTCGAAGATGATGAGGGTAAAAATTTTGTTACTACGTATAACGAAGGAGCGACATTAGAACGTTTACTGAAATATTGGAGCTACGATAAAGATTGTAACCCTCCTCAACCCTCTGTATTTATACGGCGCTCGCTTTTTGAACAACTTGGTCTGCTTGATACGCATTTTCATTATGCCATGGATTACGATCTATGGCTGAAGATGGTGACAACCGGCCACAAATTTTACTATGAGCCCAAGCTACTTTCAAATTATAGGTTTCATAATACTTCCAAGTCGGGTACGAAGCTTGATTTCAAACATTTTCACAAGGAGTGGCACGAAGTGTTCGAGAAAAACATCTTAAAAATCCCTTTTTGGAAACGTGTGAAATACTATTGGAGTTATACTGGATTTTATTATGGATACAGTAAGTTGCTCTGGCCGAAGCGAATATTCAGGTTACTTCTTAGAGGCAACATCAAAGAATCAAAATTTTCGTGACAATAGTTTAGCCACTGATAGTCTGTGCTAATTAAGCTCATATCCGGTAAACGAATTGTTCCGGAAGATCAGTATGGTAATTGAAAGTAAAGTGAATAGCAAGATTAGTATTATCATAAATAACTATAACTACGGCAGGTTTCTTGAAGAGGCTGTAAATAGCGTCCTTAACCAAACCCATCAGCCATATGAAATAATAGTTGTGGACGATGGATCCACGGACAACTCCCGGGAAGTCCTTGATAAGTACAGTACAAAACTAAAAGTCATTTATAAAGCAAATGGAGGCCAGGCTTCTGCATTTAACCGGGGATATGCCGAGGCAACAGGTGATTGGTTATGGTTTGTTGACGCCGATGATTTTCTTGTTCCTGAAGCTGTTCAGACAGTAAACGAGGCGGTTACTGATAACGGGAGTGAACTGAATGAAATCTCAAAAATCCACTCACCACTATATATTGTAAAAAGTGATGGTCGGCGAACAGGTACGCTATACCCCAATTCAAAACTTTCTTCGGGATTTTTAGTCGATGAAGTAGTCTCGAAAGGTGACTACAAGTGGCCCCCTACAACCGGGAATGTTTTCCATCGTAGCATGTTGAAAAAGTGCATGCCTATTCCTGAAGATGAATATAGGATTTGTGCGGATTTTTTTTTGTGCAGCTTTGCGCCTTTTAGTGGCCTTATTGTCCAGACTGCTTCGCCCGTTGGCTGTTATAGGATTCATCAGGAAAATAGTTTTTATGGCGTCGGATTTGCAAAGGAGAAATTGAAAAAAAATGGTGAGATACTTTTGTTAGTAGCCAGGCGCACTGCTCAGTTGGTCCGACAAAACACAGGTCACAAAAACTATCAGTATCCCTTTAATCGCAGATCTCTTGAAACCGTAGTTATTGCAAAACGTTTTGGTAGCCTGACAGTGCCTCCTGCATTATCCGGAATAGGCCTCCACAAGTTGTGGTTGAACGCTGAAGAGATCAAAGCGGCTTCGCTCAAAAATAAGATCGTAGCTTTTTCCTATTGGATATTGCTTAATGCTGCGCCACGGAAATTAACAGCTTACTTTATTAAAAGAGGAATGCGCAAATTAAATGACAGCCGCGAAGCATAATTTATACTTTCAAGAAACAAGTAGTAGACTATAATGGCAATATTTACCAAACATTCTATATATAAGGTGGTAACACCTTTTGTGAAAGGCATTTTGTCTCATTCCACGACCCGCAACCTCGTGGATAATGTAATTACGAAACATTCCATTCAGTATCTTGAAATAGGAGGTGCAGTCCCTGTCGAAGATTACCTGGTGGTTCATCTCTCTCCGGTAGAGATTTATGGCATACCGCGTAAACGAAACATTGGAATTCATTATAATTATGATTTTGCCAACCATGCCTTTCAAAAAGAAACAAAACAGCTGAGCAATGCATTTACGCTCAACTATAACCTGATGAACGGCATCCCTGTCAGTGATAATTCAATGAAAGGGATTAATATGAGTCATTTTTTAGAGCATTTTACCAGGATGGACGGACTCAAAATTCTCAGGGAATGCAAAAGAATTTTAGCTCCTGGCGGTGCACTACGTATTAGTTGTCCCGATCTCAGAAAATATGCTGCAGCTTATCTGAGCAAGGACGATGACTATTTCAACCATCCCCTCGTAAGCCGATTCGTCAATTATGAAGGGTTAACTTCCTACGGTGATTTATTCATTCACAAAGCCTATGATGGACATAATGGACATAAATGGTTCTACGATGCAGAAAGTGCCATCAAACTTTGCCTGGAGGCAGGCTTCAAATCGGGTGTTGAAAAGAAAGTTCATGAAACCAGTCTGCCACATGTCAATACTATTGAACCACTATACCGCGAAAAGGAAAGTTTCTATATAGAAGCCTACAACTAATGTTGATTTGAATCGGAAGTTGAGAAAGAAGGCTTCAAATGAAAGAAAAAATATCAGTAATCATTCCTTGTTACAACCGTTCAACCCTGATTGGTGAAACCCTGGAAAATATGTTATCCCAGAGTTTACCGCCTTACGAGGTTATCGTCGTTGATGATGGTTCTACTGACGGGTCTGCAAATATCATTGCAAATTTTGGATCCAGGGTAAAGCTTATCCGGCAGGATAATCAGGGCCCGGGAGTCGCAAGAAATACCGGGTTTAAGGCGGCCACAGGCGATTTTATCCAGTTTATGGATAGTGATGATCTTGCCAGTAAGCAGAAACTCGAAATCCAGCTTCGGGCGTTGGAAGCTTCAGACGCTGATTTTGCATATTGCCCCTGGGTTCGTTGTAATATTGAGAATAACAAAATCAAATTCCTGGATCATGTCCTGCAAACACGCGCTGTACCCGGAAAAAATACTATGCTTGAATGGTATCTGTCGGGATGGAGTCTTGTATTTCAAAATTGTTTGTTCAAACGATCTTTAATTGTAGATACAGGAGGGTATAGATCTGATCTTATGCCTTCAGAAGACAGTGAATATTTTGTCAGGATTCTGTTGTCCGGAGCGAAACCTGTTCATACCCCGGAATGTCTGATTTTTTATCGCGAGCATAATATCAATAAGATCACTGCATCAGGTACAAGTTCATCTCAAAGAGCAAATGACTGGACAAGGTATCTTAATATAACAGGTGGATTGCTTGGCAACAAGATCAGTGATATGCATTTCAGCACTAAGGTGGCGTTGGCATCTCATGTCAGAAAGCATATCAGGTTTTGTGCGAAACATGGTTATGATATTCCTGATGAGAGTAGTCCATACAACCAGATTAAGCTTCCTTTCAAGGATGTCTTGCTTTCGTTTTTTGAGTATTACCAAAAAATACATAAAAAACTTATCGGTTCGCAAGACTACAATTCTGCGTTTCAACCGACTAAGCCGAATGAACATCACTACAATATGATTAAGGAAATTGGCTATAATCCGAAGTAAATGAATTTTCAAAAATTAGATATTGCAGGAGCTTTTCTCCTGACGGACAAAGTATTCCAGGATAACCGGGGCATCTTCACGGAAACGTGGGAACAAAAACAGCTTCTGGAGTATGGTATCAAATTTTCCCCTTCTAATTCGTGTTTGTCGTATAATATCCAGGAGGGAACTTTGCGTGGTTTGCATTATCAGCAAAACCCCCATCATCAGTCCAAACTGGTTACATGTGCAGCAGGAAAACTTTACGATGTAATATTAGATCTTAGAAAAGATTCCGCAACTTATATGAAATGGCAGTCCATGGAATTATCTGCATTCGATGGCAAATCAATTTATATTCCGGGCGGGTGTGCACACGGATTTGTCGCACTGAACAGTAATACCGTAGTGTCCTATCTTATTTCCGGGCATTATCATCCCGGAGCTGCAGGTTGTATCAGATGGAACGATCCCGTCTTTCAAATTTCATGGCCGTTAACCAATCCTATTCTTTCTGATAAAGATAAATTTGCCCCCGACTACTTAGCATGAAGAAAATTCTAATAATGGGAGGTTCGGGTTTCATTGGCAGAGCTGTAATTGAAGCTTATATAGAGAGGGGAATTGAAGTGCATGCTACCTTTCATAAAAGTAAGCCTTCTGAAAACGGCAAGGTAGTTTGGCACCAGATTGATTTGCTGGATGCTAATGGTGTTAATGATCTATTCGCCATTGTGCAACCAGAGTTCCTTATTCAGCTTGCGTGGTGCACTGGCCAGGGTAGTTATTGGAAGGATGAGGCAAACCTGGACTGGCTTGCAGCAAACCTTCTGATCGCAAAAAGCTTTGTCAGAAATGGAGGTAACAGGTGTTTGTTCGCGGGTACCAGCGCGGAATATGATTGGAGTTCCAATCAACCGCTCGACGAGTATGAAACGAACCTGGAACCTTTATTGTTATATGGAGGCTCAAAACTGGGGCTCTATTGGGCACTGAAAAAATATTTCGAACAACATTCAGTTTCTTTTCTCTGGGCAAGGTTTTTCAATCCATTTGGAGAGGGTGAAGATCCCAGGAGACTTATCCCTAAAACTTGTCTGCGTTTACTTGGTGGCGAAAATCTTGTTTTTGATGCCGCAATGTCTTTGCGGGATTTTTTGCATGTTAAAGATGTTGGTAACGCAATAGCTCACCTGCTTGATTCAAATCTTACAGGGCCGGTAAATGTTGCAAGCGGGCAGGCAATATCGGTAAGGGAAGTGATAAGTACTATTGCAGAGATTTATGAACGGTCCGGGCAGATCAGTTTTGACTCAGGTGATCCTGTTTCAAATAAACCGGATGCAGTAGTTGCGAATACCAGGAGACTCAATTTGGAATCCGGTTGGAAGAGTAATAAAACATTTAAAGATAGAATTACTGAAACCTGCGAATGGTGGATGATCGAGTACAAAATTTTACAAAGAAAATGAAAAACATCAGTTGTATGAATTGCGGCTCTGCCGCCCTTGAACGATTTATTGATCTGGGTGATCAGCCGAACGGCAATCACTTTCCGGCAGAATCTGAAAAGGATAGAGAACTTAAGTTTCCTTTCGCTATGGACGTTTGTACTGACTGCTGGCAGGTTCAATTGGAAGAGTTTCCCTCCATGGAGTTTATGTTTTCTAACCATCCTTATATAACAGGCGTAAATATGCCCGTGATAAGTCATTTCAAATCGATGGTAGAAAGAACAATATTTAAATATGAACTGGAGAAAAATTCGCTTGTAATAGATATAGGTGCTAATGACGGAACCCTGCTAAATATTTTTCGTGATAAAGGTATGCGGGTTTTAGGTGTGGATCCGGGAGCAAGAACAGGTAAGCTCTGTCGTGCGAACGGTATTACTGTATGTGAAACTTTTTGGAACAGTGATACCGGAAATTCCATCAAAGCGCTTAATATAAAACCGGATTTGATCACGGCAACCGCAGTATTTTATCATATTCCGGATTTACATGATTTCATAAAAGGTCTCAAAACCGTAATGACAGAAAAAACAGTTTTTCTTACACAATGTGTGTATATGAAGGACGTATTGGAAAAACTGGAATTTGATCATTTCTATCATGAACATACGATGATGCACTGCATCACTCCACTCAAACGTGCATTCGAGCAACACGGATTGCGACTACTGGATGTGGATTATTACGATGTACATGGCGGGTCATTTGTATTATATGTTGGATTGGAGAACAGTATTCATGCAACATCATCATCTATTGCCGAAGCATTGCAGGCAGAGGAAAAAGCTGGCATCAATAAGATCGAAACCTACCATGCCTTTACCAAAAAAGTTGAATCCAATCGGACTGATCTGATCGCTCTTTTGAATAAACTAAAAAATGAAGGCAAATCCATCTACGCTTTAGGCGCACCATTAAAAGGCAGTACATTGCTTAATTATTGTAACATCGGTCCGGAGCTTGTAGAGCTTGCTACTGAAGTAAATCAGTTTAAAATCGGAAAATTAACACCCGGCACACACATACCAATTGTTGAGGAGAGTTCTTTAATTAACCAACCGGATTATTATTTGCTGCTTAGCTGGAATTTCCTGGATTTTTTCCGTCAGAAATATGCTTCATACTTAAAAAGTGGCGGCAAATTTATCATACCTCACCCCATTGTCAAGGTTATTGAAAAATAATGGATATCGTTCTGAAAGGTAAGCGTCTATTGATTTGCGAAGAAGCGCTGACAAATTATAAGGGGCATTTTTACAGTTGGATCAAAGCAATTAGAAGGATTCATCTCGATGCCTGCGCGGAGGTAATAGTGGCGGGTAATGTCAACGTTAATGATGGAATTCAGAAGGAATTCCAGGTGCATAAAGTATATACTCATAATAACTGGTCTGGTATCTATGACTATAAGCAGAGCTGGCGCCGGTATGCCGCCGTGTTTATGCATAATTACCGGATTTACAACCAGACCCGTAAACTGCTTAAAGAAACTGGTCCGGTTGATTGTGTGATTCTAACTGCAGTGCGAATCCACCAGTTGCTGGCCTGGCAAAGACTATGCAAAAAACGGCTTGGTAAAGATTTTCAAAGGGTTGTGATATTTATCCTCACAAGCGAGGCGATTTACGATGAAAATTATACCGGGTTTCATTTTAAGAAATCTTCTCTTCTTATTAAAAAGGTACTTCAGGGTTTCAAAGAATATGTTGACAAGGGGCAGGTAATTCTTGCAGGAGATAGCCATATTACCTGCAAAGAATATGAGTTGCTCTCTGGTGTGCCTTTTCGTGTCTTCCCCAGCCCGGCAGCGGGCCTTGAGGCTTCTGCAAGGACAATTGGAAAATTACCAAAAGCTGATACCAAAATAACTTTTGTAATTCTTGGTGTTTCCGTAATTGATAAAGGCATAGATCTTTTACAAAAAGCAATCCTTAAGTTGTTAAATGAAGATCCGGATCTCGAAGCGCGCTTTATTATCCAATGGTCTACCCCAACCATCGATTATGATGGTCGGCCAGTTCCTATTGATCCAGCTTTGCGAAAAGCCAACCAGGTACAAATATTGGAGCAGGTATTGGATGAGAATGAATACCGCGATTATTTACAAATGGCTGATTTTGTGGTGCTGCCTTATCGTCGTGTAGTCTATTTTAACCGGTTATCAGGGGTTGCTATTGAAGCAGCCTGCGCGGGCATACCAATGATTGTAACAGAAAACACCTGGCTAGCCTGGGCAATGAACGAATTTGGCGCCGGGGTCACCATAAAGGATGGTAGTTCGGAAGACCTTGCGGATAAGATAAATTATTGTTTAAATAACCATATCAGGCTAAAGCAACTTGCCATTGAAAGACAAGATGCTGCATTGAAATATAATGCTACAGAAAGTTACCTGCAGGCCGTTTGGTCGTGACCGTTAAAGTTTTTGGATCGGCTTGCAAATAGTATGAATCTTTTCATTTATAATCCTTTTAGTTTTGGTGGTAATTATGATTACATAAGGGCACTGACTAAAGCTTATATCCGGCATCAGGAAATAGAAAATGTCACGGTGATAATGCCGGTTAATGCAAAGGATGAACCTGGATATCTCCGCATTTTGTTAACCGATCAGGCCGGGTGGGAAAATAGAATAATAAAAAAGTTTTATTTTTTATACCGTAGCATTGTCAACCCCCTCAGGTTTTATCGCTATCTCCGATCTCAGAAAAATGGAATTGTTCTTTTTAATGATTATGATCAGCTTTCTTCATTTCTATGGGTTCCATTGTTCAAAAGCCTTAGGAGTAAGTTTATCTTCAGCGTTATCCTTCATGATCCAGACCGTGATAATTACCTGCCGTCCAAAAGTTTTTCCAAATTTTCCATGAAACGTGTCATGTCTCTGATGGATGTGGCATTTTATCACGGCATGTTACCTCAAAAGGAATATTATACGGGTAAGTTTGATAAGGTTGCGGTACCTCACGGCATCTATGACGTAGTAACAGAGGATGAGGTGGTTGAGAATTTTATCCTGAAGCAAAAATCTTCGCACTTCCTTCTAAGCATAATCGGAAACATCCGTGAGGAGAAGAATTATGAATTGGTCATTAGGTCGCTCATACACCTACCTGAATTCAAACTGATAATAGCGGGTGCCAAAGCGAACTCTGAAGTGCCTGTTGAAAGCTATCGCCAACTTGTTACTGCCTTAGGACTTTCAAGTCGCGTAATCTTCATTGAAAAGTTCCTCAGCGAACCTGAGTTACATGCCGTTATCAAGACTTCAGACATTATTCTACTTTATTACTCAACATCATTTACTTCTCAAAGCGGCATTCTTAATCTCATCGCACCTTATAAAAAGAAGATCCTTGTCGCAGATACCCCAAGCGCGTTAACCCACGATGTGAGACGGTTTTCGCTTGGAGAGGTTGTACCGGCTGATAACCCGGATTTATTTATCGAGGGCGTTAAAACGTTATGGGCAAAGGATATGAATGAATCAGCATGGGATGATTATATTAGCGAAGCCAGTTGGTCGACTAACGTTGATATTGCAATTAAAACCTTTAAACAAAAACTCCGGAATTGAATTCACGCTTAATCGGTGGTGCGGTTTTAAACTATTGTTTTAACAATTTAATTACTCATATTCCTGTGCATTTCCTGCGCAGAGGATTTTTGAGGATATTTAACAAGAAGATTCACCCGACGGCGGTAATACTCATGCACACGCGGATACTGAACTTTTGGAAGATCAGTATTGCTGATCATGTTGTCATAAACCAATATTGCGTACTCGATTGCCGGGTACATAGAATATCTGTCGGAAGACATACAGATATCGGCCCTTATACCAGGATCTGGACGTTGGGCCACGATCCTGATTCTTCAACACATGCTTTATATGGAAATGATGTTATAATTGGTCACCATGTCTGGATAGCCTCAGGGGTGACAATATTGCCAAATGTGGTTTTAGCGGATGGTACCGTAGTAGCAGCCTCATCCCTGGTTCACAAGAGCACTCAAGTCAATGACATTATTGGTGGAAATCCGGCAAGATTTTTAAGAAAGCGAAACAATGATTTGACCTATGAACTAAAATTCAAACCAATTCTTGAATAAACATTCTATCATTCTCTCTCATTCCGGCAAACAACATTCCTACTATGTTGCCAAAGCACTACTTGATCTGGGATATCTTCAGAAATTTTATACCAGCAGCTATATCAGTTCAAAATGGTTGCAGGGGTTGATCAATAGTCTCGATCTTACCTTCTGGTCGCGTAGGTTCGAAAGCGGACTTGGTGGACAATATGTCGATTCAAACTGGAAATATGAAATTGGTGAACTCGTTGCCAGGAAACTGAACAGCAACAGCAAGGCTGTAAATGAATTGGTCTATAAACGGGATGTTTCATTCGACCGTGATATCAGTAAACGCCTTTTGAGAAAAAAATATGAATGTTTTTGGGGTTTCCAGGGTAGTAGTCTTGAATCTATAAAAATAGCAAATCAAATGAATGCGCATTCGATTTGCGAAATGACCATCGCACATTTGCCTTATGCCCAAAGGGTATTGAATGAGGAAGCAAAGCTCCACCCTGAGTGGGAAGATAGTATTGACTTTACTTCATTCCCTGTCCACTACGAGAAAAGGCTCATTGAAGAGCCTTATGAAGCAAAGTCCGTAATCGCAATATCCGACTTTCTTAAAAAAACCCTGGTTGAAGGGGGGATTGAACCCGCAAAGATAAAGGTGATACCACTTGGTTTTGATATTTCGGCAATCAGGTATGTTCCGGAAACAGTGTCCTTGAAAAACAGGCCGCTCCGGTTATTATATGCGGGAAGAATCACTCAAAGAAAAGGGATGAAATATCTTTTAGAAGCTATTAAATCTTTTTCGGTCCGGGACGTTGAATTACATATTATCGGCAATATCCATGGTACAGGAAACGCGTTCAACCAGTATAAAGAATTCTATCACTTTAAACCTGGCGTCACTCAGCAGGTCTTATTTGGGATGTATTCAAAATATGATGCACTGGTTTTTCCAAGCGTACTGGAAGGTTTTGGACTGGTGACGGTTGAGGCAATGGGGGCAGGCTTGCCTGTAATTACAACACCAAATACCAACGCAACCGAACTTGTTGTAAATGGTGAGAACGGGTTTGTTATACCTATCCGTGATACTGAAGCTATAATACATGCAATACGAACAATGAGGAACCTGACTGATGAAAAATATATTTCTATGCGGGCTTGTGCCAGGGCAACAGCATTGAAATACACATGGGATGTGCATCGCTTAAAAATATCTGAAATGTTAACCGAATTAAACTAAACAGTCAGATGCGGCAAGTAATATTCTTTGTTTGTTTCCTGTGTTGCCTGCAGGCTGGGTTGGGACAAAATCTCAAAATCAGCTATTCCAGTCCTTATGGAATCTCGGCAATGAGTTATGGAAACAACACACTGATCGACTTCAATAAGCAATTGGGGCGGCCATTTGGACCGGAAGTATTTAAGCTCATAACTAAGGATAAGAAGGTTGTCTCTGAATGGTCGCAGATCTATGGCCAAAGCTGGGATGACAAAAAAAAAGAGTATTCAGTTGCTTTGAAGTGGGGAACAGCATCTGTAAGATATTTGCAGGTTGGTGATACGCTGAACGTCACAATTACACTGACAAATAAAACGGATTATGATACCTTATGCGGAATGAGTTTCTGTCCACTAACTCTAAATGTCGGCAAAAGACCCCTGAATTTCCAGCCATCTTTTCCATATTACAGTAATAATATAAATTCCCCAGCTGCAATAAGTGCCCAATTGGGGACTTTTGATATTGTTGTTGAGAACCCGGAGCGGAACAAGAAAGTATATATGGGTTGGCTTGAAGAGAACAATACTAACGGCGCCTTATATCGGATATGGCATGGAAACATTCCATTCAACGGTATGACGGATTTTAATCCTGAAGTCGAGCTAAGGCTTCCACCCGGGAAAAGCTTCACTTATACAATGGCGATAAAATTCGTAAAGCCAAATCTTAGCCTTAACACGGTTGCTTCAAAAGCTTTTCAAAATTATCGTGTAAATCAACCGTCTACACTCACCTGGAAAGATCGAAGACCTATCGCGGAACTTTTTCTTGGGTCATATGGGCCAAAGAAACAGAGAAACCCCAGGAATTGGGTTATGTACAATTCAGATGAGGTCGACATCATCACGAAAAATGGAAATCAGCAATTCAGGTTAAATGCGTTAAAATATGCAAGAAACAGCCTTAGATATTTAAAAAATATCAATTCACAGGGGGTGATTGTCTGGGATATCGAGGGCCAGGAATTTCCGCATCCTCTTACTTATATAGGCTCTCCGGAATTAATTTCAAAGCTGGCTCCGGAAATGAACGAAGTAGCCGATGAGTTTTTTGCAGTTTTCAAAAAAGAAGGCTACAAAACGGGGATTTGTATTCGTCCCGATTCTGTCGTGTTTAAAGGGAATTGGATTGATCATGTACCGGTCTCAAACCCTGCAATAACATTAATTAATAAAATAAATTACGCCAGAAAGCGGTGGGGGTGTACCATCTTTTATGTGGATTCAAACGTGGATCCCTTGTCACGACTGATGAACGCAGAAGTATTTCGGGCGGTTCATGAAGCGATACCGGATGTACTCTTAATTCCGGAGCACGAAAACATTCAATATTTCAATTATAGTGCGCCATATACTGATTTGAAGGCTGAACAGTCTTTGTTGGTTGACAAAGCTATCAAAGATGTTAATCCTGCTGCGTTTAAAGTGATTACTATTTCAGAAGGGCTCAGAGGAACTCCCGCTCAGAACCTGAAGCAACTTACCCAGTCGGTCGAAGAAGGCAACATTCTCCTATTCCGGGGCTGGTATCCAGATGAGCCTACTCATTCACTGATAAAAAAAGCCTGGGAAACTGGTTCAAAAAACCGGAAGTAATTATGCAGGATTTTAAACCGCGGCTGACATTTTATACCAACATGCCGACACCTTATCAGCTGGATTTTTTTGATGCTTTGAATAGAATATTCAATCTCCATGTTGTATATTTTACAGTAAGAGAAGCGGATAGGCAGTGGAATCTAAGCACTTCTCAAAAGGATTATAAGATCACGGTATTACGCAATGGATGGATGGCGAAATTTGTACAGAAGAAGGTCTCGTCTTTTCACTATGATCCCAATATCAACGAAATAATAAACGCTGACCCCGCAAAATACATTGTCGTTAACGGAACTTATTGGTCCCCTAACGTGAGACTGGCGATCACTAAAAATTTTGCAAAGGGGAAATTTGTTGCCTATTGGTCAGAGCCTGTGTTTCCTGTCAATAATAGAATCAAATACTTATTAAAACAACTGGCACTCAGGCCGGTTTTGAAATATACCAGTTGCATATTAGCAATAGGTAAAAATGCCGAAACCGGATACCGGGGGTATAAATATAATAAACCTATATTTCAACTGCCATATAACATCAACATAGGATTATTTGAATTAAAAAATCTTGACACATCCATCGTTGATAAATTGAAATCAACCTACCGAAACCAAAATGAATACATTTTCTTGAGTTCGGGTTCATTGATTTTCAGAAAAGGAATGGATACGTTAATAAAGGCATTTAAAAATGTTCCCAAAGAACTAAATGCAAAGTTGCTGATAATAGGGGACGGACCCAGCCGCGCAAACCTCGAAGAGTTAGCGGGATCAGGCTCTGACGTAGTGTTATTGGGATTCCAGGATAAAGAAATGATTCCATATTGGTTTAACCTTGCAGATGCCTTCGTATTCGCAAGCAGGTATGACGGATGGGGACTGGTAATAAATGAGGCATTAGCCGCAAAGAAGCCGGTGATTGCTAGTAAAGAAACCGGAGCAGCAGTTGACAAGCTCGATATTCATAATGCATTTATTCTGGACGCCGAAAATGTCGAAGCTTATACCCAGGCCATGATCAGGTTATGTTCTGAACCAGATTTAACTTCCAGGTTTGTGGAAAAAACTAACCATATCCGGGAAGATTTATCTTCTGAGTTGAACGCAAAAAAACTATATGACATTTGTTCAAATTCTTAACGAGTACACTGTCTTAATAGCCGCGTTAATGGTCCTGGTCTTTTTCATTGGCCTGAGACTCGGATATGTACGCGGGGGTTGGAACCGACATTTGGTTTATCTGTGGAGCCTGATTGTCTATGCAATCTACGTGCTCATAACCCCATTGTTTTTTTATTTCGATCAACAATATTTAATAATAGGGACTGACATCAGAGATTATTATGGAATTGGTTTTGCATTTAATGTAGCGGGAGTTGTATGTTTTATATTGGGTTACTGGATTGCTAATATTAATAAAAAGGATCTGTGGCAGGAACCTCCGGTATATGATATAAAAAATCCCCATAAAATTATTACCATACTATTTTATTCCTTGTATGCGATTGTGCTATTTAATCTGGCGATCGGAGGTGCAAATATCCAGCAGGTATTTATTGGTAATGAAGTGGTAGGATTGGGCGCGAGCGGCGGAAGTTATTTCTTGCAGAACTTTACTGACTCACTTATCTGCGTGATAGTTATCGCTTACTTTTATGATATACCAGGCAGAATATTATTGTTTTGGATCGCTATCTCTTTTTTCCTTTTTTCGATATTAGGGTTTCGATACCGGATAGTGTTATCGCTTTTTGGGATATTATTTGTGTATCTGTACAAGAACGAAGTAAGTGTCAAAAGGATAGCTGTAGGCGGTTTGCTTGCACTATTATTCTTTTATGGTATTATGTTTTCTACTGAAAACAGGCGAACGCTTATCATGAAGACTTACAACGAATTAAACTTTGATCCACTCAGTTATGAGTACGGCAAGTTTTTCGATCAAACCCGCGGCGCATTGCCGGATATGGCTGTCTACAAACTCTATGACAATCCAAACAGAAATCCCCAGCATGATTATGGTCTCACCATGTTCGGCTATGTATTTATCAGGATGATTCCAAGAGCAATATATCCTGATAAAGATAGATTCTATCCGCCACCGCAATTGGCAACTACTTTACAGGCATACGATGCCTGGTGGGCAAGATTTAGTGGCGAAGCAACTTTAAGTGTAGCCGCTTTTTATATCGCCTTTGGCTGGTTGGGTGTAGTGTTTGGTCATTTTTTTTGGGGTGTATTTTTAAGAAGATTCGCAAACACAATCAGAAGACAGGACAAACTGCAGGTAGCATCTTATATCGTTGTAGCGTTGGCAACTTTTCAATGGATAACAAGGGGATATTTCCCGCAGGTGATTGATCATTTTGTGTATATGATGATACCGATTTGGATAATTCGATTTCTTTCCCGCAAATCAAAATTGAGTGAGATTCATTAATATAGTAGATTCAGTTTCTGACCTGAATTTTGGTGTGTGGAATGCCGCTATTATTAATGCAGGGCTTTTAAAATTGCAAGGTATCAGATCTGAACTTTGGCATCCCGGCACTTATAATAGTCATAGCAAGAATGAAAATGTCACTTTCATTCAGGTAGTTGATGGGTCTGAAAACACTTTAAGGAATTTGATTGAAGAAAGGTCTTTGGCACCCGGAGAAGATGTTATCATTACAAGCGGTGTATGGCAATATCCAACAAGGTGGGGAGCATTATTAAAAAAGATGGGATACCATTGGATTTTTGTTCCCCAGGGAATGTTGGAACCATGGCCATTGCGTCACAAATGGCTCAAAAAAATGGTGTATTTCAACCTGGTAGAAAAACGATTAATTGAAAAAGCTGATTTAATCCGCGCGGTATCGGTGCCGGAATGGGAAAATCTGAAGAAAAAATTTCCAGGGAAAAAAATTGTATTTGTTCCAAATGGGGTCTTTATTGATAACCAGGAAAAAATCAAACCGCAAAGTCAAAAAAAAATCGGCTATTTATTTCTTTCAAGACTACATTCAAAAAAAAATGTCTCAGGTCTGGTAACAGCCTGGACAGCAAGCTCACTCAACAACAATGAATATTTTGAATTAGTAATTGCTGGTCCTGATCAGGGCGAATTACAAAAGATCCAACCACTAATCGCGATGAGCAAAAATATCCGGTATGTTGGCACTGTTTCCGGCCATGCAAAGGCAGACCTTTTTATTTCTTGCAGATACTTTATTTTACCTTCATTTAGCGAAGGCCTGCCGTCTTCGTTACTCGAAGCAATGTCATATGGGCTCATTCCAATAATAACCGATGGATGCAATCTTCCCGATGTTTTTGAATACAATCTTGGTCTGAGGACAACAACAAAAACTGCAGATATTGTTTCATCTTTGGAAGATAGCAGCCAGATGGACGAAGAGCTGATTCAAATCAGAAGTAAAGGCTGTCGTAAATTAATTTCTGAAAAATATTCGCTGGAAGCAATAACAAATATCCAGGTTCAGTTATTTCAAACATATTAAAATCCTTTTTTGCTGTCTGTTTTAAATCTTTTCGTGCAATTCATTTTTAGTACAGACTGATATGTTTATAATCCTTGTGGAACCTTTACAATTAATAAAACTCAGAATTGGAAATATGTATCCAGGTTATTGATTGGCCCTTGTACATGATATCATCAAAGGAATTCGGCAAATGGCAGCAAGTTTTTTTACTTTTGTCAAAACTGACACAGTAGAATAATCGATCATGAACACCGTCGACAACTCACTATATAATAACGACTGGTACGGAAATAAGATTGGTGCCAGCAGGTCGCAACAGATATTGTGGTACTTCTTTAACGTCGTGTTTTTCATCAACCCATTAAACCCCTCTTCCGCCCTAAAAAAATTTATACTCAAATTATTTGGTGCAAAGATCGGCAGGGGAGTGGTGATAAAGCCAGGGGTCAATATCAAGTATCCCTGGAAACTTTTTATTGGTGATTATAGCTGGATCGGCGAAAAGGTCTGGATCGATAATCTCGCCAATGTAGTTATCGGTAAAAGTGTTTGTATTTCCCAGGGTGCAATGCTCCTGACAGGCAATCATAACTATGCTGCAAAAGAATTTGACCTGATGGTTCTCGCCATATCCATTGAAGACGGAGTATGGCTGGGGGCTAAATCTGTTGTTTGTCCGGGAATAACCTGCAAGACACATTCGGTGTTATCTGTTCAAAGCGTTGCTACAAAAAATCTTGAAGCCTTCACCATCTACCAGGGCAATCCTGCGGTAGCTATTAAGGATCGTATAATTCAAGGCAAGAAGGAATACAAAGCCTGATCTCGTCCTGGAAATCCATAATTTCTAAGTCTCAGCTACAGTACCAGAATCAACCAACCCCTTGATCCGGGCGGAAGCCACCAACCCCTTGTCCTGTATCGAAGCCAAACAACTCTCTATCAAAGTGCCAAAACCAACGATCTCGATAATCACCGCCTGCTATAATTCAGGCACCACCATAAATGATACACTCGAAAGTGTCAGGAACCAGTCTTACGGGCAGATGGGAAAAATCGAGCACCTGATCATTGATGGCAACTCCACAGATGATACACTGGAAAAAGTCAGCCGTTTTGATCATGTAGCCCAATGTATATCGGCAAAAGACCAGGGTATTTATGACGCCATGAACAAAGGCATCATTCTTGCAAAAGGCGAAGTGATCGGGATACTAAATTCGGACGATGTATATGCATCAAAGATGGTAATTGAGCATGTAATGAAGGCCTTTGAGGATCCCGAAATCGACGCAGTATACGGTGATTTACAATATGTTGCGGCAAATGATATAAATAAAATTGTTCGTTATTGGCGTTCGGGCTATTTTAGCGCAAGGAATTTCTATTTTGGATGGATGCCTCCGCATCCTACTTTCTTTGTCAGAAGCTCCGTTTATAAGCAGACCGGCACCTTTAATATTACTCTACGATCAGCCGCCGATTATGAAATCATGCTCCGAATTTTACTGAAGCATAAGTTGCAAGCCCGCTATATTCCTGAAGTTCTGGTCAAAATGCGTACAGGAGGAATCAGTAACGCATCTTTCCAAAACCGCCTTAAAGCAAACCGCGAAGACCGGCAAGCATGGCGACTAAACGGTATCAGGCCATATTTTTTTACTACCTATTTAAAACCAATCAGGAAAATCTTCCAGTTCATTAATAAATAATATTGCTGGCAGGAAAGTAAAATTGATTCTTTAAGTCGGTTAATATAAAGCAGCGCCGTTTCGGTTAACTTATTGCAAGCCCGGTTCGATAAAATTAAATAAAGTCCGTTCGGTTAACAACATATCACAACCAGATAAATTAAATCATAAAGATAAATTATGTCAAAAATAGCATTGGTTACCGGGGTTACTGGCCAGGATGGCGCATATCTCACAGAACTCCTATTGTCAAAAGGCTACCAGGTTCATGGTGTCAAAAGACGTAGTTCCCTTTTTAATACAGACCGTATTGACCACCTCTACCAGGATCCTCACGAAAAAAACATTCAACTTACACTTCATTACGGTGACCTGACGGATTCAACCAACCTGATCCGGATCATCCAGGAAGTTCAGCCAGATGAGATTTATAATCTTGCCGCGATGAGCCACGTAGCTGTAAGTTTCGAAACACCCGAATACACAGCAAATGCAGATGGTATCGGTACCCTCCGTTTGTTGGAGGCTATCAGGTTGCTGGGGCTCACAAAAAAGACAAAAATTTACCAGGCTTCTACCTCAGAATTATATGGTAAGGTGCAGGAAATTCCCCAGTCTGAAAGAACGCCTTTTTATCCACGTTCTCCCTATGCAGTTGCAAAAATGTACGCATACTGGATCACGGTTAACTACCGCGAAGCCTATGGAATGTTTGCTGTAAATGGGATTTTGTTCAACCACGAATCTCCATTACGCGGTGAAACTTTTGTTACCCGTAAAATCACCCGCGGTGTTGCAAAAATCGCCCTGGGGTTCCAGGATAAGATCTTTCTCGGTAACCTTGACGCAAAACGCGACTGGGGTCATGCAAAGGACTATGTTGAAGCTATGTGGCTGATCTTACAACAGGATATACCTGAAGATTATGTGATCGCCACAGGTGTTACTACCTCTGTGCGTGATTTTATCATCAAAGCATTCAGACGAGTGGGCATTGAACTGGAATTCAAAGGGAAAAATGAAAAGGAAATAGGTATCGTTGTCGAAAGCAATAATCCAGACTACCCGGTGGAAATCGGGAAAACAGTTGTAGCTGTGGATCCAAGATATTATCGTCCAACAGAAGTAGATTTGCTGATTGGTGATCCTACTAAATCACAAACACAATTGGGCTGGAAACCTAAATACGATCTCGACGGACTTATTGAAGAAATGGTTGAACATGATGTAGAGCTTTTCAAACGCGAAAAGTTATTGCATGAATCAGGCTTCTCTATCAAGAACCAATACGAATAGTTCAAGGGACAAATACTAATGGTTGAATTGACCAATGCGATAGTTGAAGGAACAAATACGAATAGTTCAGGGTCTGGTTAGTGTAAACGGAATCAAAACGAATAACCGATTAGAATATCAATAGCTGCAAGATGCAAAAAACGGATAAAATTTATATTGCGGGTCACCGCGGAATGGTTGGTTCAGCGATATTGCGCAAGCTGCAGAAAGAAGGATTCAATAATTTCCTTCTAAGAACTTCATCTGAACTTGACCTGAGAAATCAACAGGAAGCCAACGATTTTTTTGCACAGGAAAAACCGGATTTTGTTTTCCTGGCAGCGGCAAAAGTGGGCGGCATCATGGCGAATAATATCTATCGCGGAATGTTCATTTACGAAAATCTCATGATTCAAAGCAATGTGATTCATGCAGCTCATGTAAACAATGTTAAGAAGCTGATGTTCCTCGGTTCTTCCTGTATCTATCCAAAACTGGCACCACAACCACTTAAGGAAGAATACCTGTTAACCGGTGAACTCGAAGAAACAAATGAACCTTACGCGATTGCAAAAATTGCAGGAATCAAGATGTGTGATGCATACCGGTCACAATACGGCTCTAATTTTATTTCGGTAATGCCGACAAATCTATATGGGCCGAATGATAATTATGATCTTGAAAAATCGCATGTTTTGCCGGCGCTCATCAGGAAGTTTCATGAAGCTAAGGAAGAAAATAAACCTAATGTATCGATCTGGGGTTCAGGCAAACCCAGGCGTGAGTTTCTCCATTCAGATGACCTAGCAGATGCATGTTTCTTCCTGATGCAGAATTACGATGAACCAGGCCTGGTAAATGTTGGTACCGGCGAGGACATTGAGATCAGGGAACTGGCGCTACTCGTAAAAGATATAATCGGGTATGAAGGTGAAATGGTGCTCGACAGTTCAAGGCCGGATGGTACTCCCCGTAAATTAATGGATGTTTCAAAGCTCACCAAAGCCGGTTGGAAGGCAAAGGTCGGTTTGCGTGAAGGGATAGAGGCAGTGTACAAAGAGTTTGCATCAAAATATCAGCCGCAGGACTAACAAAAATCATGAGATTTATCATCAAATGCCGGTTAGGAAAAACGAGTAAAAACTTGTTTCCAATTGAAAACTAGTTTCCAGGTGAAAACTTGTTTCCATTGTCCACAAACACCGATCAAATCTAACAATCAGCTTAACCGTCAAAAACGGTTCCTGATCCAATATTTTTAGTAGATCCCCGTTAGGTGGTTACTGACCAATCATACAGGCAACAACATTGCATAATGTTGTTGTGCCGGCATCATTGGGAATGTAAATTGCTACGGGGATTTTTTTATTGTCTGATGTCACTAAAATTTTTCCAGATACAAGCCAGTTGGGACCAAACGCAGGCTGGTTGGGCCATGATCCGTACCACTATAATTTGTACTACAAATTATCTAATATTGTACCCCTATGTTCTCTATTTTCAAAAAAAGCGGTTCGAACAGAATAGATCTGAGTGATATTGCAACCGATATGCATTCTCATTTTATCCCGGCGATAGATGACGGATGCGACAATGTAGAAAGTTCTGTAATCCTAATCAAAGGGCTGATGGATTTGGGTTATACACGGATAGTCACTACTCCGCATATTATTTCCGACATGTACAAAAATGATCCCGAGATCATTGGAGCCGGACACAAAGTGCTCCAAAAAGGATTACAGAATCATGGGCTTGATATCACTACCCGCGCGGCTGCAGAATATTATATGGATGAATATTTTGAAAGTCTGCTGCTTGCCGATGCCCCTTTACTGACGATCAAAGACAAAATGGTGCTTGTAGAAATTTCATTTTCAAGTGCTCCATTGAATTTTAAAGAGATGCTTTTCGCTATGCAAATGAAAGGCTATCAACCTGTGCTCGCCCATCCTGAACGTTATCTCTACCTGGCTGGTGATAAATTGCTTTATGATCATCTCAAGGATATGGGAATTTTATTCCAGATGAACATCCTGTCACTCGCAAATTATTACGGTAAAACAGCCACTGAACTGGCTCATTACCTGATAAAAAAAGGCTATATAGATATGATTGGTACCGATATGCACCATCATCGCCACCTCGAGGTTTTAAGGTCCTCTTCCCAGATCATGGGGCCTGTAAAAGCCTTGCTGGATACCGGGAAAATACTCAATCCCTTACTTTAACAGCTAATTTCCAAACAATTACCCGCAGCAGTTGTAAATAATCTGATGAACGCGTTTACCATAAAAGACCTGGAGAATCTGTCAGGTGTCAAGGCTCACACCATCCGGATGTGGGAGCAACGCTATTCATTCCTGAAACCACAACGTACTGCCACAAATATCCGGTACTACAGCTGCGAAGAGTTAAAATCAATCCTGAACATCGCCCTCCTCAATAAATACGGTTTCAAGATCTCGCATATCGACCGGATGTGCCAGAAGGAGATGCGCGAAAAGCTTATCACTTTGTCGCACGGCGAGGCCCGGCAGGAAAGGATCCTCAACGAGCTGCTCCACTACATGGTGGACCTGGACATGCATCTTTTCGAAAAACTTCTGAACGAACAGGTTGCCGTCCGCGGAATCGACAAAACTATTACGCAGGTTATATTTCCTTTCCTCGAAAAAGTGGGCATTCTCTGGATCACTAACAATATCAATCCCGCCCAGGAGCACCTGGTCGGCAATATCATCCGGCAAAAAATTGTAGCAGGAATTGAAGCCTGCAAACCGGATGTCTGTGCACAAAGTCCCCAGAAAACAGTTCTATTATTTCTGCCGGAAGGCGAGCACCACGAGCTTGGTTTGCTGTATACGCATTACCTGTTAAAAAATCGCGGCATTTCGGTCCTTTACCTCGGAGCAAATGTGCCCGCCAGGGATGTGGAATTTGTCTGTGATCTGAAGAAGCCAGATTACCTGTACACACATCTTACATGTATAGCTGACAGTTTTGAAATGGCTAAGTTTCTGACAGTAATTTCAAAGGCTGCCCCGGATTCGCAGCTGGTTATTTCCGGAAATCTTATTCAGGGTTATAATCGCAGGATACCGGCGAATGTGCATTTGAAGAAATCTTTGCCGCAGGTTTTGGAGTTTATCAATTCTGTTTAGCGTTTTTATTATCTGTTTTTGCTTCAGTTGTGTTATTGTCAGTTGTGTTATTGTCAATTGACAGCGCTTTCATATTTACACGGCACTCTCATATTTACATTGTTGATTTTGCGCGTTCATGGCGTTCACTCGGTTCTTCACTTGGCCGGATGGGCCTGAGGTTGGTTTGATTTGCCACTGTGATTCCTCGTTAATACCATTGTTCATGTCCCGCACGTGCGGGATTGTCTCCGATCAGCTTTTTGTTCCCTGATCGGCTTTTTTAGGTATGCTTGTAGTGCTGGTTGCGTTATTGGTTATATGTTGACGTTGCGCGTTCATGGCGTTCACTCGGTTCTTCCCTTCGCCGGATGGGCCTTTCGGTTAGTTTGATTTGCCACTGTGATTCCTGGTTAATACGTTTCGTTTTGCCGTTTTCTGCTGTTGTCTCCGATCGGCTTTTTGTTCCCTGATCGGCTTTTTTAGGTATTCATGTTGTGCCAGGGGTCGTTGGGCCCTGATCGGGTTCAGTAACTCCGAACAGGTCTCATGTATGAGAATGGTTTCTGCAAATGTGTAAATTTAAGTTGAAGCTTCTTTCATAAACACATTAAAACAGAAACCATGAAACAAAGTAAAACTTTAGATTTTAGCGGTACAACTATATTTTG
>NZ_DATHKG010000033.1:0-23204 GCF_035489435.1 Flavitalea sp. | reverse complement strand
CTGGGCAATACCATTAACATCAATCATTGTGCAGGCCAGATCTTTCTTTAGGAAACTGTTTTCTAACTGCAGATGCTGGCTACCTACACAGTTCAGTAACTTTTTGATCGCATCTTTGGTTGGTGGATCTGCTCTTGCATTTGTCCCAAAACCCCAGGCCTGTGTAAGCGGCATTACGGTAATATCAAAGAGGCCATTTGTTTCCTTTGAAATTTCAAGGGATTTAGAAACTACTTTGTAAAGATGATGATCGATTGGCGCACCTTCCCCGGATTCATTGAACTTGTTTATCAACGATGCCTTTTTGTATATGGAAAGTGATTCATCCAGGCTGCCCAGGAGGCTATCTATCTTTGTTTTAGTTACAAAAGAGTCGGCTGCAAAGTATGTAATACTGTAAGTTGTTCCCTGTGCCCTGCCACTGATACGGAAACGTTGCGATTGCCAGGGGCGGAACGAAAAACAGGCGAAGAGTATAACGAATAAAAGAAATCGATTCACCGGGTAAAATTAAGTCGTCAGGATCTGGGCACCAAATAAGCCCTTTGCCTGACCTTCTCTTAATCGATGGCCATTGGAGTTGTTCTTCCGCCGATGGGTCCCGGAATGATGAACCAGGCGAATTAATCCTGCTGCACGATTAATCCTCCTAAAAGCAGGAAATCTCTGAATTATTGACGAAAAGTTGATTACTTTCTGTCGACGGTTAAAGGAACTTCGGACTACAAACCCTTTGCGCATAATAGATACTTGCAAAAAAAAGATATTTACCTGGGAACAAAAAGGCCAGGAAACTTCGAACAAACTTGGGAAGCTGGATGACCTTGATTAAATTGAAAAATAATAAACCAAAACTGTAGGAAGAATGACACCCCCCCTTCAACCAACAACACTAACCGAGCGCCACCGCCTGCTGGATGTTCTTCGTGGCTTTGCTTTACTGGGAGTTTTGCTCGCCAATATGGCAACTCATTCCGGTTATTTTTTTTTATCAGAAACCGGTAAAGAAGCCCTTGGTCTAACGCAAACAGATCATCTTGTAGAATGGCTGGAGCATTTCCTGATCGATGGAAAATTCTACTCTCTTTTCTCGATGCTTTTCGGGATTGGATTTGCTTTGCAGATGAAGCGGGCCGCGGCCTTTGATATAAACTTTACTGCAAGGTTCCGGAGGCGACTGCTCATCATGTTTATTTTCGGTTTGGTTCATGCCATCTTCCTGTATGTAGGTGATATACTTACCGTTTATGCTTTGACAGGATTTGTGCTTATTCTTTTCCGCAATGCATCCAATAAATTCCTGTTGCGCTCTGCATTTGTCCTGTTGCTGCTCCCGGTTATCCAGTATAGTATTTTCTGGGGAATGAACCTTGCCAATCCTCCCGCAGTGGTAATAGAGCCCCCCACCGATGAGCCACGCTTTTTTGATATCATGATTGAGACATACCGGACCGGGTCCTTTATTGATATCGTCAAAAACAACCTGGGAGGGCTGATTTTCGGAAGATATCCCGATCTTTTTTTTACCGGCAGGTTCTTCAGGGTCCTGGCTATGTTTCTTGTCGGGTTTTACATTTCAAAAAACATGATTTACGCGAACGTGCAGGCAAATCGCCCGCTCATTCTTAAGGTGATGATCTGGGGTGCTGTGATTGGTATACCATGCAATATCATACTCGCAAATATGATGGCTACCGAAGCATATTATAATCTTGAGTCAACCGGCATTATACAACCTTTGGTTTATGCTTATGGAGTACCGGCGTTGTGCCTGTTTTATGCTTCAGCTATCGCTTTATTGTATGATAAGCAAGGCTGGAAGAAATTATTGAATGTTTTTGCACCGGTCGGGCAGCTGGCGTTAACCAATTACCTGATGCAATCAGTGATCTGTGTTTTCATCTTTATGAGCTATGGATTGGCTTTAGAAGCAAGTATTGGTCCGGCAAATCTCTCATTGATTGCAATTGCGATCTATACCTTTCAGGCGATCTTCAGTCATATCTGGATAAGGCATTTCTATTTTGGCCCGATGGAATGGTTGTGGCGCACACTTACATATGGCAAATCTCAACCCTTTCTTAAAAGATAAAAACGCGTTGTGTAATTTTGTGTTTGACTATGTGGAGTTGAAAAAATAGAATTATCATTAATATTGATGGTATTCAATACTGGTTGAGTATTTGATGTTTTTCAGATACCTCTTAACCATCCCTTAGCTTCATCGATATCATCAAAGATGTTGACTGCAAGTTTGTTTTTATCCACTTTGTAAGAAATACTCTCAACAGCTACCTTGTTAAAATAATGGTCGGGTCTGATGATAGCAAGTGCTTTAAAACCGAATTCTGTGGCCCGGGGAAGGAAATGGTGATCGAGCCATTCCTGGTCCTCCCTGCCTATCAGTACCATATCCCTGATATTGGCCAGCACCTTGTTGGCATTGTTTTTAATCAGAGTGTTAAGCATTAGCTCCGTACCTTCTTTAAACTGCGCACTGGTTGCATAGCCGTTCCATTCCATGATTACACAGTTCGAGTCTGTATCAAAGTAGATATTATAGACTTCAGTGTTTATTGGCATATTCATTAAAATCAATTGCAAAGGTAGGAATTTGATTGAGACCATGTAAGTGATGCACCTTACCAACTATTATACCGTAGGATTAGTTAGTCTATGCCATAGACAATATATCAATATTCCTATAGTATATGCTAAGTAAGTAATTTTAAAATATCGCCAATGCTTATCCCGTTTTTTTAAACTTGCTTTTGAAACATGCCTGTTTGCCAGTAAAGAGTGTACGACGATCAACAATGGAAAAAAAATCTTTGTTAGAATCAGGAACAAGGGGGAAATGAAAATGAAGTATTTTTCCAAATTTGCCAGGCTCGTTTCGGGGATGTCTTTTGGTTTCAATTTTTCATTCTTCGTCCCACTGGAAAAGCTATCGAGACCCCTTCGCTTCAATTCATCGCGTATGACGTTCGAAATGAAAGGAGAAAACTTATCGTTTTCTGCCAGGAGGAACAACTCCAAATCTGATAACTTATCTGGCCTCAGCACTTTCGATTAGCTTATTTTGAATAAATAGGGATACAGGAATACTTACACACCTCATTGAGCCGATGTTTTGGATTTTACTGGATGAACTTTTTTGATTCGCCTTTTCCGAAGACTGTTTTGTGTCTACTAAAAAATTTTCAGGGTTCTTAATGTCATAATAAACACTAACCTTGTCACCAACCTTATATTGGTTTGTAAAATAAATCGCAAAATCCTGCCGCAGGTCAGTTTCAAAACTAAATTCCTGCATAGATTATTTATTACTTTTTAGAAGACTTAGCATGTTTATTATAATCGACTGAAAGTTCAATCCAATAATTTAATTCCTTTTTTGTTTTTATCGCCGCTTCATCCACGTGAATAAAGCCTTTGTATTCCCGGCCTTTCATTATTACTGTGCGTGCTCCTTTATTTGTTATTGCCTTATCATGAATCACCGGATCTATGCGACACATGATCCGATCCTTACCAACATTGATACACATTTTTCCATCAACCATAAATGCCAATCCGCCGAACATTTTTTTTTCTTCGACTTTTGGCAAATCAGCAAGCGCCACCCTTATCCTTTCAGCAAGTTTTTCACTGTAAGCCATAACAAACCTGTTTTTAACTAATTAAGCAAATTGCCCATGCTAATCCTTTTCATATCCATCCAAGTTTCTTCCGTCATTCATTGAATTCGATGTTTTGAGCATGTAGATAAGTCATAAATGGCGGAGAAAAGTTCAGGAATGATTTATGCGAATACAATCTCAGCATTCTTAAGTTCAGTAGAGATTAACTTGTTACGTGGGTAAAAGGCAATCGATAAAATCATTTGAGTAATCAATATATAGAAAAACAAATACTTATTGGTTACCAAAAAAAAGACTGCGGAGACAACGATCGAAAAAGCATTCCAAACCAGTTTTCTCTTGTAATAGGTTTCGTATTTTACAAATTGGACTTCAATATCAGAAGTCTTCAGAACTGTTTTAAGTTCCTTTTTGCTTTTCCAACCGACAGCATAAGAAGCAACAAGAAGAATTATCAGGATAGGCCAGGTATTGTTGGTAATAAGATTATCACCCGGAATATTAAAGGTAAATAGTGCCTTTATTATTATACTTACAATAGAAACAAGGGCATTGAATGCCAGGAAATAATAAAAAAACCTTTTGACATTTCGTAGCTCGAAAACCGGCAGGCTCAGACTCATGTTTCGAAAAATATAAAAAAAAATGGGGATTTCAAAAGAAGTGAAGACCAGGCGGTAAATGAATTTATTTGATGGTTTGTACTAAACGTGTTGGTCAAAGAGTATTTGGTTACCGTCCGGGTCTGCAAGCATAAGACTGGCAGGGCCTGAAGTTTTTTCATCCGCCTCCATTAACAATGTAACACCTTTGCTTTTCAGCGTTTTCTGAATATCCCTGACGTCATCAAACTTTTCCATCTTTTTGGCATTTTCATCCCAGCCTGGATTGAAAGTCAGGATGGTTTTTTCGAACATTCCATGGAACAGGCCAATCAGGGCATTTCCATTTTTCATGATGAGATAGTTCTGCTTAAAATCTCCCGCAAAAACCTCGAAGCCCAGATTCTCATAAAACTCTTTTGATGTTTTAAGATCTTTTACATTAAGGCTGACTGAAAATGCACCTGGTTTCATAATATTTCGTTGAGGGGTTTTCTGGCCTGGTGAGCCTTCAGTTAAGTTACGAGGAAATTTCGCTTTTGGCAAAGCAAAAGTTTTGGCCTTTGCAAGCATGGTACCCGCAACAGCAAGACTGATTTTTCATTAACCAATTTCTTCTTGTCTGGGGCATGTTCAGAACTTAAATTTCTCCAGCAAGCTGTCGCGGAACCAGCTCTGCCCATTGCAATCCCACAGGCAACTCGCTACGACTAAATTCAATATGAATTACGCGACGACTTTCGTTGTTTGTCGTTCTTCCCGAAGAATGAAGAAGCAGCGGTTTCATGATCATGATGCCTCCCATGGGCACTTCACAATCTATTTCCCTTTCTTTTTGCCAATCGATAGTTTCAGCACGATAGATCGCTTTCAGATGAGATTGCGGAATCACCTTCAAAGCTCCATTCTCTTTTGTTGTATCATCAAGGTGAACCCGGATAGTGAAATTATCTTCCAGGATTGCCAACGGCGGTTGTACTGCAAACTGTCCTTCTTTCACAGTCCAGGGACCGAATCCGGTAACATTGATTTTTTTGTCAACAGAAATTGTCAAATCCTGGTGCCAGGATACAAACCAATTTGAAGTTGATGGTTTATCGAAATAAATTGATTTAACGATAAAATAGTCGCTTCCCGCTATCTCATGTATTATATGTTTCAACCCTGGTTGCATTACGGCATCGACCACTTCCGGAATCTGTTTAAAAAATTGACGGATCGCAAAAAGCTCCTTTGATTTTCGAAACACCGGGTTAGAAATATCTACTCTTCCAATAATTTTTAGAATATTGTCAACTTGTTTTGCCTGGAAAACATCTTTAACCACGACAAATCCATGTTCCTCCAGATCTTGTTTCATAGATTAAAATATAAATATCCACTCAGTTCAATGAAAGCATGATATTACTACAACATGCTAATCCCGGACTTTATAAAATCTGGCAGAATTCCAGTCGTTCTCCATCTGGTCCTATTATATAAAAATACTTGCATCCCTTCTCCCAGAAATTTAAAAATACCGGTTCTTTTTCAGGGATCGAAAAACCTGCGCTTTTCATTAATTGAAAAGTTTCATCAATGTCATCTACATCAAAAGCGAAATGGTCAATACGACCATTCTTCCTGTTTCTTATATCGCTTAATTCCGGTTCAGGCATTTGATATAACTCAATAATGATATCATCGCGTTTCATCATTACTACTTTACCCTCGGCTCCCTGGTGCATAAAAGTGGAACTCATAGCATTACTAAATCCCAGGCGCTCATAAAATGATTTGGATATTTCCATGTCTACGATTGGTAGCCCAATATGTTGGAGACGATTTATTTTCAGATTCATATTAGCTGTTTATCAATAATTCAAAATTATACCCGGAAAGGTCAAAACTGAATATGGCGAGCTAGCCTTCCAGACAGAAAGGAAATTAACTAATTAAGATGATATTGTAGTTCGGGTGAAAGGCAAACGCGATATTTCATACTATGAAAATTTAGAGCTGGCTCTCAATCACCTGAATTCCTCAAATTCTTTATCCTGCAACTCAGTAATAATATAGGCAGGCGAACTATATCTCTTCTCAGGCATGCCCGGCAATTGAATTTGTTTACCAACTGCAAACCCGAGCTTAAAGCCCATATTGTTATCAGTCGTTACATAAACATTATCGTGTTCCGTGTCAAGCGTTGGTATAAAGAGCATTATTTTTTTTCCTTTTATTCCCGGAATCACCCCTGGTTCGCTGCCATTTACAGTTGCCCAACCGGTAACGTCCAGCGACCTCTCTAATTCTAACGGAAATTCAAGATAGTTTATGAAATAACAGTAAGTCTGAAAGTCAATATCATAAGGGAAGACAATGGCAAATTGGCGTTCCATAAGTTTTATCAACCTTGGTATAGCCAGGTAGTTGTCTTTATTGTACATGTTGCAAAAGCCGATAAGTACCTTTTTTATGTCCATGTAAGCGACATCTTTGACGATTACAAGCTTATCATTTTGCCTGGTCTCGGTCGGCAACAGTAGTTGTGATGGCCTGGCCGAATCAGAGTCAGGTTGAAGTTCCGCGGAATTCAATCTTTTCCAACCAACATACAAAATGATCGCAGCAAACATTAAACCTATTACTACTGATGCAGCGAACATTATGCCTGTTTATCCCTCCTTAATTTCAGAGCTAATTTCAGCAAAGGATGTTATTTTGATGAAGATGGCGCACCATTGTTATAGTAAGTATAGTCTTTTGTAATCTTACCGTTTTCGATTGTGAAAATCGTACAAATCGGCAATGAACTTATTGACTTAATTGACCGTTTTATTTATACTCATAATTAACTAGCCACTGAATTCCGTACTTATCTGTAAACATTCCAAAATAAGCACCCCAGAATACCTTTGCCAATGGCATGGTTACGCTACCATCTTCTGAAAGTTTGGTGAATAATTCATCCGCCTGGGTCTCACTTTCCGGATGAAGTGATAAGGAGAAATTGTTTCCGGCAATAAAAGGCCTACCCATAAAATCCATAAAGTCGCTACCCATTAATGTTACACCAATCGGCGACTCCATCCTGATGTGCATGATCTTTTTCTTGTCTGCATCTGACATTTGGTCACCATGTGGCGTGTCACCAAATCTTTGCAAACTTGATATTTCACCACCAAAAGCGGTTTTATAAAAATTGAATACCTCTTCAGTATTGCCGTTGAAATTCAGATATGCTGTGATCATAAATTGATTTTTAGATGCAATAAAACGAATTTCCGGAAATAACCGTTGTAAAAATCGAAAGTATCTGCTTAATAAAAGAATTTACCGGGCTCGTTTTCGATTGCCTCTATCTTTCAACTTATCAAAGATCAAAAATCCATGGGATGGCTCGCAATGTAAAGGTCGCCTAAGAGTAGCTCTTTTCCTTTTCAAAATGGGTCTGCATTTCCAATATTTTATTTGTCCTTTGTCCTTATCAAATTTAATCAAAGTCACTGAACGGTGATTAATAGAAGCTGACCGACCCGTTTTTGGCTATAGGAATAAAAAGAAACTGTGATACAAAACACCAGAAGCGTAAGTACGCGAAGGAATTTCCTAACTGGCTTAAACCCGTTCACACGCTAAATTTATATTCTTGAATAAAGTATTTATAGGTTACGATTTCAACCACCCGGTAATACTCATTCTCGGCTTATTGCTGACCAACACCTCGTGTGCCAATTCACTGCTTCTGAAAAAGACGCTCTTGCCGTTTACCGGGAAGATATCTTCCATCCTGCCTTCATGATGGATCCGCAATTCGCCTCCATCTGCTGATTCCCACTCATCATTCAAATACATAATCATGGAATATTTCCTGCTGTCATTCCCCTGGAATTGATCAATATGTTTTTTGTAAAAACTTCCTTTCTCATACAGGGTATAATGAAATTCATAGCTGGTAATTCCGGTATAACAAGTTTCATTTAAATAAATGATAAACGCATCCATGAGATCAAAAAAACTGTTTTCATGAATATTATCGTGATTACGATCAAGCCAGTAGATGATATCGCTTCTAAACAAGTCATCATGATTCAAATTGTCTTTAGCTCCCGTACCAGCAAGTTCCATGAGCTTTTCCCCATAAAGCGCAATAAGATTCTCCTTTAGATGAAACGCAATTGACTGACTTAAAAAGTTTTCCGCAATTCCTATTTTATTATCTATGAAGCTGCTAACGAGGGTATCAAAAATCTTTTCCAATAAAATAGTTGAGGTTATGATGAGGATTGTTGGTGAAGATACCATAATAACATCAACCATGCCTGCAGGTTATCTCCTACCTCTTTTAGCAAATTTTAAAACTCAAAGGGAAGTATTGCGAAATCATTAACCGGGTTCGGCAGCTGACTTAATATCAAACCAACGCTCAATACGGGATGACCCGAAATATTCTTTGTCGGCAACAAGTTCCGTGGCAGCTTCAGTATAGGTGCCAAAAGGGGCTGGTCCTGAGAAGAAGTCAACGTTTACCTTTCCAACACGGCCATCGCCAAACTCTATATAACAGGTACCGTTTCCCTGGTACGGTGATGGTTGTTGGCCATTTTCAAATGCTGCTATAATGGATGCCGCAGCTACTTTTGCAGCGCCCTCAGCAAACACTCCTGCTTTCGGTGTGCCGACGCTATTTACATCACCTATGGCATATACACCCGGGTATTGTGTTTTAAGATTTGTTTTGTCTACCGGGATCCATCCGTTTACGGTCATTCCACTTTTTTCTACCACTTCAGGAGCCCTGTGCCGGGGTATCCCGAGGAATAAATCAAAAGGCATTTCCGTTCCATCATCCAGCACCGCTGTCTTACTGGATGGATTGATAGCCTTTACCACATGTTTTGGAATGAAATTAATATTACGCTCGGCAAATGCAGCGAGCAATGCTTTGGAAGTATCCGGCGACGGGGGAATCGGAAGGCCGAAGGGCATAACAATACTTATTTCACTATCATTTCTAAGACCTCGTTTTACAAGATAATCATGCATCAACAGAGCCGCTTCACTTGGAGCAGGTGGACATTTGAAAGGTGCTGAACAAACCCCAACTATTACCTTCCCTCCTGAAAATACCGGCAACACTTCACGTAAACGTTCCGCACCTTTCAGTGAATAAAATTCATTGCCTCCTTCAATTAATCCGGGTGTGGCATTCATATCGTAATCTGCCCCTAAAGCAATTACCAATACATCAGCTTCAAAACGTTGGTTCTTTGTTGTTATAACTTTTGCAACAGGGTCTATAGCTGTAACAGTGCCACGGATAAACTTTACACCCGGCTTTACAATGTTAACGTACTGAAGTTTTATAACATCTGATGTTTTATGACCAAACATCAAATCAAATTTAGAAAACCCGAAAAAAAACGACTCGTTTTTGTCTATCAGGGTAAGATCAAGATTGGTGCCTAATTTTTCAGAAAGTATTGTGCTTAATTCAAGACCGCCGAAACCAGCACCAAGAACGACTACACGTAATTTCATCTTAATTGATTTATTGGTTTAGTGTAAGATAATCAATAAGATTTTTATTATGCGTTGATGCACTCATCTTTGGATAAACATCCAACGCTGACCTTCTAAGTCTTCGGCCCTGTATCTCAAACCCGGCCCACCACCTTCCAGTGGAGACAGAATTACTGCACCATTTTCCTTTGCCAATTCATAATGTTTTTCAACGTCATCTACATGGACTAAAATGCCATTAATCACATATGGGACCTTATAATATTGCGCCGTGTCTTTACAAATTTCCCGGTGATGTTTTGGACTTTGATAGTCAGGTGTCGGGGAAGCCAGCATAACTATTCCATCACCCATAGCTATTTCTCCATGGATCAGGATTCCATTTTCATCTAACATCCTGGCTTTTTCCGAAAAACCGAATACCCTGCACAACCAGGACATTGCTGCAACCCCTTCTTCATAAGAAAGCATTGGAATAATTTGCTGATTTTGGTCAGACATGGCAGGTCGTTTAAAATTTGTTTAGAATTTGAAGCGAGTTTCTCTTAAGAAAGTTAACAATTTTGTCGGTTGTTTTTGATAATGCCGGAAAAATCCGGGCTCTTCCCAGTTGGTATATTAATCTTTCAGATATTCGAATCCAAACTCTTTTTCCAGGTATAAAGCAAAAGCAAGGAGATTATCTTCAGGATAACATTGTTCTATAAATCGGTATCTTTTGGGTGTTGCAATCTCAAAATAGTAAGTCATCCCATCTTTACCACTACATCCTTTCATTTCATAAATATCCTGTTCCAATAACAGCGAAAAGACCCTTAAACTATCCAAATGATTTATAAAGTTCGTCCAGCCCGATTTAGGAATCGCATGCCTCACCTTAATTTCTTTAATAACCTCGTAAGGTGATGTAACATGGGTAACAATCTCCTTTTCCTTGAAATAGACAATCTGTGCGGACCATCTATTGTGTTTGAGTTTCAATATTACCAATTGCCTGTAAATTGCCATAGAATGTCCTAACCACACCCTTATCTGTAAATCATTATACCCGTTTTCGATATTTTCAATTCCAAGCTGCCATCCGTTGATTTGCAGGTAATCAAAGGCATAAAGTCGGTTTGAATGGTATGGGTAGTGAGGAATATCCTTCGAGAAAGCTTTTGCGGTATCAACGAAGCAGGTATCCATACTTCCGTGATGGCCCGCATGATTACACGAATAGCTTAAAATGAGGGTAAAGAAAGAAATTAGTATGGTTATTCGTATGCGAATAAATTTCAATGATTAATTTGGATTGTATTTGGAATAAGTTTCCGAGTAATCGAATGAACAAATAATTTTCAACTAACAAGGATTATGTCAAATAGTTCTTATTGCCATAGCTTTGATAACAAGAACTTTTTCCATGTTTAAATGAAACTACCTGTCAGGATATTAACATGACCACCACCTCTTTCTCCTGAAATCAATTACGCTCGGACCTTCCCCACAGCCCCCAACCTCTTTGGCATCTATATCATGGGGACGATGGGCAATGATCCACTTGCCTGTTCTCTTATGCTTGAGTATCAATCCTGCGTCCATAATTTGGCCTTTTGTCCCCGTTACAGAACCATCATTGATTATATAAATAGAGTCCCCTTTAATTCGCACATGGCATGTGGCATTTAAAGATTTACCATCCCATTCAGCAAATGCTATGGAATATTTATATAAGCCATCTTTGGGCTTCTGTGAATATAACACGGAAAACCAAAAGATCAGAAATACCATACAAACTAGTTTCTGCATTGAAAGAATTGAAAAGTATTACGAAAATGTCGACACCCGATTTACTGTTGCTAAAACACAATTGTCAGCCATAATTTTAGAATGAAACAAGTCTCAATAAGTAGCCATTTCTGCTTTACGCCCATAATTAAAAAAACAACCGGCTAATCGGGATCACAAAAGCACTCACAGATAATATCAATACCCGAAGGACCAACATTCTGAATTTTTCTCTCTTATTCATATGAAAGTTGGGTTAATTGCAAAGGTTTGTACTATTTATATTTCAAAAAAATACCCGTATCAAATGCCGTCCAGAAACAACTTTTCTGACCACTTATTTTAAGTCCGGTATTTGCCCAGGTATTACAGGTTTTAAACAGACTATACTTTCCATTTGCTTCATAAAAAGCATCTCTATTGTTATATTTAGCAGTTGTGTTTATGAATTTAACCTGCCCTGTTGAATCCTTTTGAAAGCTGTCCAATAGATATTTAGTCAATACCTGATATTGCTCTTCACTGATATTGATTTTTTTGCAGGATTTACTTTCAGTCAGATTTTTATAGAAGGTTGCATGGATTGCCGTTGTGCTTAAACCAAATGCCGCCTTAAAAGCCACACTAAATTTCAAATCTGCCCAGGTAGGTGTTTGTAAATAAAATCCTTTGTCACCCCAACCAAGAGCCAGCCACTTCATGGTGCTGTCATTCAGTACAGTATTCGAGAATTTGACCTGTGTACTCCAATCCATCTGGGGATGTTTCACAGGAACTACCAAATCGGCATGGACCCCGTTTGTCTTGATATAAATGGTTACATCATCAGATGCTTTTACATCTCTATTGACCGTGATTCTTGAGAGACAAAATGCAGAGAGAAGATAGAAGGCAAATAATCCTGTTATTATCAAAGTCAGCCGGAGCAGGTATTTTAAAATTTTCTTCAAGTAATTCAGGATTTTATTATTATCAGTGGCATATCAGTACTATGACGCGATCAAAGCTGTTGACCAAATGAAACAGACAACTATGAATTATGGTTTAATTGAGATATAGATGTTCACCTCGGCATTGCTCCAGTCCTTACTTCTTTCATCATAAACTTCAAAGTCTGTTTCATACTTTCTTGAAATATTGGACGACCATACTTTTTTCCAGGCATCAGCAACACAATCCGGCATTTTCCCTTTCGCTATTATTTTCCGGTATGTCCCCGAAGGGATAGATAAATTTTTCAGCCCTTCCGGAACATCAGTACCTGGTTTTACCTTGCATCCAATAAGATATGAAAATGGCTGAGTGCTATCACCCTCGTATTGGTGATATACTGCAAATATTTCTTCACTTAATTTGCCAGGAATTTTTTGTGCATATTGTTCCTTTTCAAACTGCTGCCATAAATTTCCACAATCAATGCCTGATTGACCATTTGCATTGGTTGTTTTGCCGTTAAGAGGCAGGCCAATTAAAGTAATTTCTTCTATTTCAACTTTACTCATGGTTTCTATGTTTTTATAGCCGTTTCAATAATGTCTTCTAAAATTTTTATGTCAACATCTTCCAGTTTATTAATGTAAAGGCAACCCACGCCTGTCTTATGTTTACCTAATTTTTTAGGACCTCAGCGTACCGATTAATATCAAGACCCAGGTGTAAAGACAAATTTGCTTTGCGTGAGGAAAAACCAATTTTAAACCAATCTACTTCTCTTCCGGTAGCCGGACTTTTATACCTTATATTTCCAAATCCAATCATCGAACTTCCCCACATTTTTGGATGTTCATTTGTCAATTTTTCCATCACTTTTAGCAACAGCTGACTATCTTTTCGCTTTTGCTCATCTGGGATACTATCAATATAGTCGCTTACACTACTGGAGGTCTCTTTGGTTTTAATTTCTACTAATTTACCCATAGAGGATCGTTTTTGAAAAATACCATCAACCTGGTATCTCTACCAGGTTGATATTGTTAAGCTCAATCCAGCCTGAAAGAGATTTTGCATACGCATCCATACGTCGATACTTTGCCATCTTTAACATGGGCCTTAATGTCTTTAACAAAAACTGAATCAATATTTCTTACTGTCTTTGATGCCTCAGCAACAGCCTGTTGAATGGCATCATCAATTCCCTTTTCAGATGAAGCAATTACTTCAATAACTTTTACGATTGGCATAATCATTCGTTTTGTTGTTATTAATATTGTTTCCCTTAGAAAGGTAGTAAAGTCCATTTATATCAAGGCAGTTCGAGGATCAAATTATTCGTGTCATCTAAATAAAGACATCCAGGTATTTGACATGCTTAAGTTGAATAAAGCCTTTTCCGTTTATATTCCCTCACACTTTCAAAGATTATGACGGTAACAATTCCTAATGTATATGCCACTATATCAATCCATTCAAAGTAATTTCCCAAAACAATGTTAGCCAGCCGGGACTTTTGTAGTCCAAGAAAAGCAATCAGATCCAGGTACTGAAGGAATTCTATCAAATATGCAAATATCAACACCCCGACCGCTACCTTAACCGCATTTGCCTCAATGAATGCCCTGACAAAACAATAAAGCAATATCACCACTAAAAAGTCACCGATATAAGGACGTACAATGCGATCGTGCACATATAATGCAATAAGAATCTCCACAATGAAAAGGATGACGGCGGCTAAGAAGTACGACTTATTGAAGGATATCATTAATACATAAGATTAATACAACTGTAAGAGAAAATCATTGGGAATGCTATTAAAAATCTGATTCATATTTATTGAGTAGTGTTTTTGATCAGAATTCAGACTGTCTAAATTGATTGTTCAAGTTGACCTTTTGCCTTTGCCTCAGATAATTTTTTAAGCTGTTTGGTCATTTTAATATTATTATTTGCATTCTCGCAATAATTAAGCAGGATTGTTAAAGAATTCAATTTGACAAGCTTTTGATCTTTAGACGATTCTTTATTTTCTAAAGAATATTTGGTCATGGCAGCCATGTACAAGCCTAATAAATCATCGCTTCCCTTCGTTAATTTTGTTGCAACTTCGTCCAGTGTGAATGAATAATCCGGTGTGCCGCTCATCCATTTTATTATAAAGGATAAAGACTTCAACCTTTGAATGTTATTTTTCTCAAAAGGGGTTGCAAATAAAAAGTTCGAAGCTTGCAGTGCAAAGGAATCGGCTATTTTATAGTCTGAAGCCTGCGTGAGCTCTACATCATCATAATTCGGCGATGACTGGGCAAATGAACTGGTAGTGAAAAAAGCGAGAATAATAAAACTGATAGTTTTCATAAGGGAGTAAAGTTTAAATAATTTGGGTAAAATAAACATTATTTGGATTGATGGTATAGCCTTTGTTTAAGGAAAGATTGAAATTGGGGAACCGATCCGCACATGGTTATATAACTCATCTACTTCGCTATCTGTCAGGGCGATACAACCATTTGTCCAATCCTTCATTCTTTGAAGCCTACTTATGTTGCCAGATCCATTTTTTAGACCATGAATTTTAATATCGCCCCCAGGCTTTTTGTTTAACTTCTTTGCCAGGGCCTTGTCCTTTTCATTTGGGTAGGAAATCCCAAGATTTTTATGATACCTGCTTTTGTCATTCCTGGAAATAATAAAATACCTGCCTTCCGGAGTTTTCTTATCACCTTCCTCAAGCTTGTGACCGATGGGATTTTTGCCAAGCGAAATCCGAAATGTCTTCATCAAATTCCCCGACGAATAAACATATAATTTCCTTTCTTTTTTGTGAACAGCAATACTGTCTATCACGCAAGAAACAGGCAGAGTTGGTTCCGGATAAAACTGAAATGCAATTATTCCAAAACCCAGTAGCAATAATATCAGGACTGTTGCTTTTAGCATTTAAATAAACTGTTTAACAACATCGCCCTGAAGCTCAATCGGTCATTTGTCAAAAAAAGAACCTGGTTCAATCTGATTTGAAAAATTATATTTTTTAAGAAGTTGATTTAGATATTTCCGGAATGATTTACTCATACCATCTTTTAAATAATATGCATCATTTCCCTTTCCCACTTTTCCCTGCTTCTTAGCGGGAATGTCAATTGTTGAATACAGCCTGTTACAACCAATGCAGATTGTAATTTGGGCCACTACCTTGCCTTTTAGAAAATAAACTAACCCACAATGAGGATCGAAGCAACTGGCAGTTCCTCCACCATATGAGTTTCTATCAACTAATTTATTATTGAACGATGTCAATGTTGGCTTATCAAGCAAAACCTGTTTAACGATTTTTTGTTGATAGGTGCCGCTGGAATCAATAATTGATAATCCCTTGTCTCCTTTCCCCTCAAAATCATAGAATATCACTTTATCAAACTTCAATTTGTTAAAGGGGTTATTTTCCTGGGCCTGGAGTCCAGACAGAAAAAATGGTGTTAGAAAAAAGACTAAATATCTTATTGACAAAGGGGTTAAACTATTGTCAGTCCAACTTACAATAAAAAATCGAATTATTGCATACTAACGGGGAAGGATAGCCATTGGGACAGTATAGATTATAGTGGGAACACTTTTACAGGAAAAGTGCCATATTAACCTATTTTTCAGCAACATTTTTTACTGCTTGCAGTGCAATTTCCCATCCTTCGTTGACCTCTATGAATTTAACTTCGGTCAATTTATACATGATTTCCTCTTTGGCAAAAATAGTTGTCACTGCAACCTTTTCCTGAAATTCATAAGTTATCACGGAAAGCAAACGACTGTCTTTCATATCAAACAAACTGTGTTTTATTGATTTTTTAGGTTCAAATTCAAGGATTATTCCATTGGTGTAAAGTTTGCCGTCCAGGCCTTTCCAGCCAATAGCACTTCCTGTTTTCCAATCCGTTTCATAATACCCACCCATTTGTTTTGTGAGTTCTGGGTCAGTAAAAACACGCCAAACTTTGTTTAGTGGTGCTTTTATCTCTATGGTCTTCTCAATAATTTGATTATCCATTTCGTTTGTTTAGCTGACTTGCATGATTATCTCTTCATACCGCCAGGACTAAGAAATTTGTCTACCATATCCTATCCGCTATTTGGGCTCCAACTCCCTTAGCCTGTTTTTTGCTTCTTCATAGGTTGGAGTTATCTGAAGTGCTCTTTTAAAAGATTTAACGGCCTCTTCCTTTTTGTTTAAAGCAAGATAAATATTACCCATTGTCACCAATATTAAATCCATATCGGGAAACTCATTGACATTGTTTTCTGAAATCAGTTTTGCATCTTCAACCCTCTTTAAAGTGAGTAACTGCTGAGCTATAAAATTCATAGAAATCCAGTCAATATAATAATGTGCCGAATCAGCTTTCATCTTTTTATATTCAGCAAGCGCTTTTTCAACACCTATCTTCTCAATATATGTTTCCATTTTCTTATGTACCGGCGCCTTTAACGTAACTGGTTTGTTAAATAAAACCTTATACAAATTGTTTGTTATGCCAAAAAAATCAGTCGGCGAACTGTTACAAAGAATCACCACTAAACTATTTGTTGACGAAATTCTCCGGATAAAAGAAATAAAACCATCCGTCATTCCGAGATGAAAATTTGAAGCAATACTGTCCTTGTCTGTATATTTAAATTGTTTGTTGAACCATCCATACCCATATTGTGCAAGTTCGATGCCGGGTGTAAACATTTCCTCCGTCAGTTTTTTATTTAGCAGTGTATTATTTGCCAGGGCCATATGAAATTTAAACAGGTCCTCTACTGTTGAATAGATGTCGCCAGTTCCCATGGTATTTGATTGATCCCTGAAATCCGATGAAGTGTAACCACCAAAGTTATAATCATAACCTGTTGCCCTATTGTGCACAACCTGGGTGTGAAAATAAGAACCTGAATTTTTCATTTCCAGTTTCTTGAAAATGTCATCAGACATCAATTCGGAATAAGATTTTTTTGTTACCCTTTCCATGATAAACCCTAATGTAAAATATCCCCAACTGCTATAAGCATAGTGAGTTCCGGGTGCAAAAGCTAGTGATGAATCGATAAATATTTTCAGATAATCTTCCCGGGTAAAATTCTGCCGGCTTATCCTTGGAAAAAAGTCTTTGATAATATCATAATTTGGGATGCCTGATGTATGATTGAGCAATTGCCTGATTTTTACTTTTGCACCAGGCTTATTTTTTAATTCAGGTAAATAATCCTCAATTGGGTTGTCTAAATTTATTAATCCTTTTTGGACCTGTATCAACATCAATACAGCAGTCAAAGGTTTTGACACCGATCCAATCATAAATTTTGTATCCGTGTTATTAGGGATATTCCATTCCCTGTTGGCTAACCCAAAAGCATCCTGGTAAATAATCTTACCATTTTCAGCAACCAGCACTGCGCCATCAAACATATTATAGTTATGATAGGCCTGCATTATTCCAGATAACCTGGCTTTTTTGTCCTGGGGAAATACTGTCTGACCAATGGCCAGGCATATCAGAAGCATTACTAATGTTTTCGAATGCATATTCGATCAGTTAAGATTAGACTCTCATTGGTCAAATACAAACCGGGAGTTTTCCTGGGACGGTCTTAGTTCGAATTTTAATGTTTTGATTTCCGCTTTTCAAACTTTTTACGCAGCATCACCACAGCATTCTGGCCACCTTTCGCTTGTCCGAATATACTTAAGTTTAAATACGGTTTTTTATCATTTGCATTGGCAACAATAATAAAAGCACTGGTCGCCTTTTGCTTTCCGCATCTTTTGTCTTTGTGCAGGCGTGGATTCAGCAAGAATCATTTGCACTCCCTTTTCCCTTGCCTGGTTGTTACTCATTGCTTGTACAATAACGGCCCCCATATTTGGAACAATTTTTCCTATCCCATAACAATTATAAGAACAGGGGGCTCCAACAATCCCAATCTCCTTTGTTTTTGGGTCAATCATAATAATGGACCAGGTTCCAAAAGCAGCATTAAAAAAGAATAGCAGGGAGATGAATGCTGAAATTCGTTTTTTCATTTTTACTTTATTTCAATTTGCCAAACGATTGGCCGGATAGTATGTCATCGCTGCCTCAATGGACTAGCATTCCGAAAACCAGCATCATTATCAGTTCAACTTCGCCGGAGTAGCGAAGGTCAGGAAATAAGTATTATGCATCGTTATTTAAAAATATAATATAAAACTCCCATTATAGACAACAAAGCGATTGAAAGGATTTTATAATTGCCAATACCTTTCCATCCTTTTGCGCTTAATGGTTCCCAAAATGATGTCCAGTAAAGTTTTTCGCTCCCTTCTGTGTGCTGATCCGGATAAATAAATGAAAAACCAATTTGCATAATCACACAAAGACAAAACAAATAAAAGGCCATCATCATGAAGGGAATATGTCCCATATAATTTCCGGGCGCTAATTTATTTACGGCAAACACAAGTCCGCCAACTAATGAACCCAGCCATAACGTGTATTGCGCAGATTTTGCGGAGGCCTTCTTCCAGAAAATACCAAGTAAAAAAACACAGGTAATAGGCGGTGCAATATGTGCAATCACATCGTTGATTCCCTCAAATAAACTTTGATACTGGTTTAGTAAAGGCAACAATCCAATAGATAATAGCAAAGCAATCGTTGCCGACCATCTTCCTACTTTCACCAGTTGCTTATCGCTTGTTTGTGGTTTGAAACGCTGATACAGGTCATAACTGGCAAGGGTAGCAATTGAATTAAGTGCCCCTGAAATTTGACTCATCAGGCCGGATAACAGCGCTGCCACTAATATCCCAACTAATCCGCTGGGTACCAGTTGAGTGATCATTAAAGTATATATCCCTTTGGTATTTATTATAGCCTGCCCTTTTTCATTTACCTCCTGTATTGAACCCAGGTTCAGCAGACCTTTTTGATATAATGTATAGGCAAACAATCCCGGCAGCACAAAAAGGAATACCGGCAGAATTTTGATAAAACCGCAAAACAATGCACCGCCCCGGGCATGATTTTCATCCTTTGCTCCCAGTACTCTTTGAACAATCGTCTGGTCTGCACACCAGTACCAGATACCCAATACCGGGTAACCTAAAAATACTGCAACCCATGACATACCGCTGCTGTCTCCAACCGGTCGTATCATGGAGAGTTTATCCATCGAATTATTCTCTTTTAATACCGCTGTCATGGGCTGCCAACCACCCATTTTATTCCAGGCAGCAATTGTAATAATGATGGCACCTGCTATCAGCACTACGGTTTGAATGGATTCTGTAACCACCACTGCCCGCAATCCTCCTACGATCGTATAAAAGCCAGTGAGTATTGCTATCACAATGATACTGTAGTACATATTTATGCCAAATAATGTTTCCAGCACAATACCTCCGGCCAAAAAAGAGAATGCAATATGTATGATGATTGCTGAGACAATGGAAATAAAAGCCAGCCAGTCCCTGCATGCGCGGTTGTATCTTCTTTCCAGAAAATCAGGAAGTGTTGCAACACCAGACCGGATATAAAATGGGACAAAGAACAATGCCAGCAGTATCAATGTAAACGCAGCCATCCATTCAAAATTACCATTTAACAATCCGGTATCGAAGCCGCTCTGTGCCAGGCTTACCAGGTGCAAACAGGAAATATTGGTGGCAAACAGAGCAAGCCCAATTACGGGCCAACGCAGGTTTTTCCCAGCTAAAAAATATTCGCCTGAAGCATTTGCCGTTGTTTTGTTTTTTCTTGTGCCCGCCCACAGGCCTATCATTACGATGCCAAGGATATAGCTAATGCTGATAATGATATCGATAGTCTTAATCACGTTTATTATTTTTATATCCAGTCCACGTAAGCCCTGTCCTTATAAATTCAATTCTAATTTGATTCTCACCATATAACTTTCGGTGACACTATCATTGCATCTACTATTTTCTAAGCTTTTAAATCACAACTGCTTCCGGCTTCCTGCGGAGTCAGATAAACTCCATTGTCAATTTTTACAGGATGCACAAAATAATTTTTCAAATGCGGGATATGTTCCAGGAACAATGCTTCATGGCCTATAGCTATATGATTAAACAGAACCAGGTGCTGATGCAGTTGCCCCATGTCGCCGACATGTGGTACTACCGGGATTCCAAATTTCTTACAAAGCAAACTAACGGTGATAAATTCGCTTACTCCGCCAACTCTTACCGCATCTACCTGGATAAACCCTGCACTACCTGTCTGCAAATAATTTTTAAATATGATCCTGTTCGGAACATGTTCTCCCAGGGCCAACTTGACGGGAGCAATAGCATCCGACAGCGTTTTGTGCGCTAATATATCATCGGGATGTGTCGGTTCTTCTATCCAATATGGATTCATGGATTGGATATCCCTGCAAATTTTTAATGCCTGCGGCAGGGTCCATTGCTGGTTGGCATCCAGCATTACTTTACTATTATCTCCGGCTTCGTCACGTACAATATGCGCACGACGAATATCCCGTTCCGGATCAGAAGATCCTACTTTTAATTTCATGGCTGTAAAGCCTTCGTCAATTGCTTTACGGGTATTGATTCTTACCTTCTCATCATCGTAATTGAACCAACCGACCGAAGTATCATAACCAGGGTAACCTTTTTCTATTATTCCCATTCTTTCCTGTCTTGTTGCTACCTGTGTTTTTAGCAAATCAAGTGATGATTCCCTTGTTAGTGCATCTTCGAGATAAGAAAGATCAAGGGTATCAACAATCTGTTCTGGTGAAAGATCGATCAATAATTTCCACAGGGGCACTCCCCTTTTTTTTGCCCACAGATCATAACAGGCGTTCGTTACCGAAGCCAATGCTAAATGTACTACACCTTTATGCGGGCCCAGCCACCTGAATTGCTGTTCATTGGACATTTGGTTAAACAATATCCCGAATGAAGCCATGGCTTCTTCAATATCTTTTCCGATTAATTGCTGTGCATAAAATTGAGCCGCCTTGCAAACCAGGTCATTGCCTTCGCCGAGCGTAAAAGCAAAACCGGTCCCTGTGAATCCTCTATCATCTATCAAATTTGTTATTGCATAAGAATAAACCGGATCCCTGTGAATAGCATCACTGCCTGCCCCTGCTGCAAGTGGAAAACGTCTGTCTGAAACCTGAATATTTTTGATCATCTTAACGGGTTATTCACCATAAATAAAATCAATTTATTTTCAGTGGATTTTGACTAATTGGCTTCTTCTTTTTGCAATCAGCCCTGGACTGAATTTTTATATCCCAATTCAGCTCCCCCGCTAACAGGCAAGATGCAACCGGTAATAAACCGGGCCATGTCGGAAAGCAGGAACACACAGGCACTCGCCACTACATCAGCTTCGGGACAGTAACCCAGTGGATGTATCCGTTGCAAATATATTTCCATCAAATGCGGTAAGGCTTGTTCGCTGTTCCATTGCCTCAACATCGGCGTCCAGACTCCGGCAGGTGCAACTGCATTTACCCGCACCCCATCAGCTGCATAATCCAATGCCATGGATCTCGTCAGCGCATTCATTGCTCCTTTTGTGGAAGAATAGGCAGCATGCAACTCCTGTCCTATTTCACCGACCAGGCTGCTTGTATTGAGTATGCAGCCCTTTGAATTTTTTAATGCAGTGATGCCAAATTTCGTGGTAAGAAAGACGCTTTTTAAATTCACATTCATTAACTCATCCCATTCAGCTTCTGTAGTGTCATGCAAGGCTTTTGACGGATGTGCTATGCCGGCATTGTTGTGAATGGCGTCCAACTTCCCAAAATGCTCAAGTGTTTTTTGAATGGCTGATTGCACTTCATTCGCGATTGACACATTACAATATATACCTAAGTGGCCTGAACCAAGTTTATTTAAGGCTGGCTCAAGTAAACCCTCTTTTTTATCAACTATCGCTACCATGGCGCCTTCGGCAACATAAGCTTTGGCACACTCTAAACCGATGCCCTGTGCTCCACCCGTGACCAGTACGACTTTGTTTTCTAATAACATGTTTATAGCAGCTTAGGTATTTTGTATTAACCCTTCTCTATGCAAAAGTCCCCGTAAGGCATTATTAATTTTTAAAGCGGTCTTATCCAAACAGCTTGTCCGCCGGAAGCCATCAATTTTGTATTCAGCACGGTAGTTGCGTCCACCCTGATTCTTTTTATGGAAACTTTGGTTCGCACCGTTGAACTGGGATCATCGTAATAAATACTGGCTTCATATTTTTTGCCAGGTGTTAAAAAATTCATGCTCAGTTTCAATTCACGGGCATCATTATTTGTAATGGTACCTACGAACCATTCTTCACCTTTACGACGTGCAATGGTTATATATTTTGCAATCTCGCCCTCCAGCACTTTTGTATCGTCCCAGACTGTAGAAATCTTATCAAAATATTCCAACTCCGGTTCGTCATTCGAATCAGAAGGCAAATCATACCAATACATGAACTGCAGGGGGCTATAAAAAATAGTCGACAATGCCATCTGGTGGGCAGAAGTTGTTTTCAATTTTCTTGGGGCCTGCGAGTTTTGTAAACTTGCTTTAAGTTCAGGACGGTGATAATAACAAATGGTATAATCCGCGGCACCGGCAATATAACGGGTAAAGGGTAATGTGGCATTGTTCGTTGCGTCAGGCATTTCTTCATTACCACGCACACCTTCCTGGGTCATCAAATTCGGGTAAGTACGGCTGAAACCAGTTGGCCTGTAT
>NZ_DATHKG010000032.1:0-41110 GCF_035489435.1 Flavitalea sp. | reverse complement strand
AAAGCAAACCAGCACTTCATGCCGTAGTCGGAGTTACTGAAGCTGATCAGGGCAAAAAAGCCGATCGGAGACAACAACAAAGAACGGACATGAGCAAAGGTATTAACCACGGGACACAGCCGCAAAAAGGCACAATCCCGCTCCCAACGGAGCGAAGAAGTGACCAAAAACTGTTGCATAAAGTGCTGTTCCAATTATCATGAACTCCAAGAAAATGAACAGCGGACTTAACGAAACTGAATCGCCCGCACCGGCTGTATCCGCCTGACAATAATCGTCGGAATCAACAGCACCAGGAAACAAACAACGAAAGTCACAATATTAACAACAGCAATCTGCCACCAGACAATATTAACCGCTGCCTCTGAAATATAATAAGCTTCTTCCGGAAGTTTAATAAACCCGAAACGCATTTGTAACCAGCAAATCAGCAAACCGAGAAGGTTGCCAAAAAACAGGCCGACAATAGTGATGATCGCACCATGATATAAAAAGATCTTCTGTATAGTAAAATTTTCTGCACCGATAGCTTTCAGCACGCCGACCATTCTTGTTCTTTCAAGAACCAGTATCAGGAGACATGTAATAAGATTCAGTATAGCAATTGCAACCATGATCACAAGCACAATAATGATCGTATAATTTTGTAATGATAGCCAGTCAAAAATACTTGGGTAAAGTTCGCGGATGGTACTGCTTTTAAGGCCAATTGGAATATCGTTTATGATCGATTCACTTACCCGGTCCATGTCCTTGAAATCCTTCAGGAAAATTTCGTAACCTCCGATATGGTTTTCATCCCAGTCATTAAGTCTTTGAACCAGCCTTAGATCACCTATTGCTATCAGCTTGTCATATTCTTCTATTCCGGTTTTGTATAGACCAACTACTGTTAATTTACGGGTGCGGTGGTTTCCATCCGGTTGAAGAAAAAATATCAGGACCTGGTCGTTGAGTTTAAGCCCAAGTTGTTTAGCTGTATATTCTGAGAGATTAATTTCCTTTCCATAACTGGTGTCAGAAAAATTGATCCATCTGCCTGCCACTTTAAATTTGGAGAGGTTAGAAAAATCATAATTTTTGTCAACCCCTTTGAACAGCACCATTTCAATCGACTCCGATGTTTTGACGATGGCCGTTTTTGTTGCAAATACCTGGACACTTTTTATTTCCGGATATTTTTTTACCAGCTGAGCCACAGAATCATTTTTCAGTACCGGGGTTTCTTCGGCAATAGACACCCTTGCCATTTCATAATTGTGAACGCGGATATGACCCCAGAAGCTGAATATTTTCTGACTGATGGTTTGCTGGAATCCACTGGCGAAAGAAAGGGTTACGATCATTACCATCACGCTGATAACGGTTGCAACGATGGAAAGTCTTATAACAAACCTCGAAAATGATTTTTGATTATTGAAAGCAATACGGTTCGCAATAAAACTGGCTATATTCAAAAGGGCGCTGTTTTAATGGTCAAAAATAGCTGAAAAGTTTGTAGTTTGTGGTGATAGTTGTTGCGATGAAGTATATTTTGATTTGTTTGACGAGCATATTTATAAATGCAGTCACAGCCCAGATTCCGGATGCAGTATATGCGTCAAACATTAAGACAGTTCAGCTTTTTCCCTATGGTGATCAGCTGGGCTACCCGACTGTGAGCCTTAACAGCGCCGACAGGCTGGAACTTCATTTTGATGACATTTCCACTACTGTACGCAATTATTCATATACATTTCAACTTTGTAATTCAGATTGGACTCCTGCTTTACTTAGTACTTTTGATTATATAAAAGGTTTTTCGCAGGTAAGGCTTACCACATACCGGGTTTCATCAATTGCATTTACACGGTATATTCATTACCAGGCTTCATTACCGGATCGTAATTGTGTCCCCACCAAAGCGGGGAATTATATACTAAAAGTGTTTCGGGACGGTGACACCTCAAAATTATTGTTTACAAAAAGGATGCTTGTAGTCCGTGACATTGCGTCAGCACCGGCGGAGGTGGTCCAACCATTTAATGGTCAGCTTTTCCGGACACATCAAAAACTTCAATTTAAAATTAATCTTGGCGAAGGAATCAATTTGTTAAATGCACAGCAACAGGTCAAGGTCGTTTTGTTGCAAAACAACCGTTGGGACAACGCTATACAAAATATCAGGGCTACTTTTGTATCCCGCAATACACTTGAATACAATGTTGAAGCCGATGCAGTATTTCCGGCAGGTAAAGAGTGGCGCTGGATCGATCTTAGAAGTTTCCGGTTACAGAGTGATAGGGTGGAAACTGCAAAATACTCAACTACCAGCACCGAGGTTTTTGTAAAACCCGATGCTGACCGGAGCCAGCAACGTTTCAATTTTTTCCGCGATATGAATGGAATGTACCGCATTGAAACTTCCGAAAGCATCAATCCTTATTGGCAGGCGGACTATGCCACAGTGCATTTCAGTTTTGTGCCACCAGGCAATACCTTGATCCCGAACAAGGATATCTATCTTTTTGGAAGACTGTCCGATTATAACCTTGATGACTCCGCGAAAATGAAATACAACGTCGAGAAAGGTGTATATGAACGCAGCCTGTTTCTGAAACAAGGGTACTATGACTATACCTATGTGACTATCGATCGGGGAGATCCAAAACGGAGAGCGGGTTTTGATCTTACGGAAGGCAATTATTGGGAAACTGAAAACGAATACACGATACTTATTTATTATCGTGGAATTGCTGAGCGCTATGATGAACTGATCGGTATGGCCCGTGTAAATTCTTTAACGGGACGTCGTTAAGGTATCATCATGAGTAGTTAAGGTATCATCATTAGTCATTAAGATATCATCATTAGTCATTAAGGCATCGTCATTAGTCGTTAAGGTATCATCGTTAAATATGCTGCAACTCTTTTTAAGGGCTTTTTTAACAACTTTTTTAAAAACCCTTTCTTCAAATTCTCCCTTAAACTTTCTTTACCGGCTCTCTTAAACGAATTACTCAGACTTTAGAATAGTCAGACTTTAATATGCCCATGATTTATTTTTCTTTTGAGTAGATAATAATCCTAGCTTTTTTGGGATGGAATTTGTGAATGCACTATATTTGCCGCCCGGCAGGTCTTACACGACCAGCTCCTGCTGAACTCCCCCAGGGTCGGAAGACAGCAAGGGTAAGCGGTTGTAGCGGTGCGATGTAAGTAATCTGCCGTTTTTTTTTGTTTTAAACAGATACTTCAGGTATCAACAAGTTGAGAACAATAGAAAACTGAAGTTCAAATATTATACAGCTTCCCCGGTATTGTGTAGTTTTGAAGCCTGAAAGGGTCAAAATAAATAAGAATAAATGAGGACCCGCTTCTTTGGTCCGGATCTGATCTGCGACCGAAGTTGCCTGAAAAATTACAACGATTAACCTTCTGATCGAAACTCGGCATATCTTTACATCACAATTAATACTGAAGACTTAATCTGCATCATGAGCTAATTCATTTTGAGATAAATCGCATACCGGAATTAATTAGAAAAATTATAAATGCAATTATTATAAATACAATTATTTAAAATACAATTATTATGAAGTTTTTTATCGATACAGCTAATCTCGCCCAGATTAAAGAAGCACATGAATTAGGTATCCTCGACGGAGTTACCACCAACCCTTCGCTGATGGCGAAAGAAGGCATTAAAGGCGAAGCTGCAGTTACCAAACATTATCTTGATATCTGTGAAATGGTCGATGGTGATGTAAGTGCTGAAGTACTTTCTACTGATTTCAAAGAAATTGTTGAAGAAGGAAAAAAACTTGCTGCAATTCATCCAAACATTGTTGTGAAAGTTCCAATGATCAAGGATGGTATCAAGGCATTGAAATGGTTTTCAGACAATGGTATCAGAACAAACTGCACATTGGTGTTTTCAGCAGGTCAGGCAATCCTGGCTGCCAAAGCGGGTGCTAATTATGTTTCACCTTTTATAGGTCGTATTGATGATAGCACCTGGGATGGAGTTGAACTAATTGCACAGATCGCCCAGATCTATACCCTGCAGGGTTTCAAAACTGAGATCCTGGCAGCTTCTATTCGCAACGGACTTCATATTGTAAGATGCGCAGAAGCCGGTGCAGATGTTTGTACATGTCCACTTGATTCAATCCTTGGATTATTAAAACATCCTTTGACCGATATAGGTCTTGCAAAATTCCTTGAAGACGCCCGAAAATAATTTTAAGAGAATTATGAGTTATGAATTATGAGTTATGAAAGTTAATTATGAATTATTTATTTCATAATTCATAATTAACTTTCATAACTCATAATTCCTTTACTGCTTTACGCTTTTCGGCGTTTTGGCTGCATAACTTCTTCCATGGTTTTTACGCCCGAGCTGTCTTCAAATTTTTTGATGAATATTGTTCGCTCGCGGCTCACCGCTGGATCCGACTTCAACGATACTTTTACAATCACCTTTTCTACCTTCACCGAAGTATCAAGGTAAAGACTGTTGCCTTCAAATTTACCCGCGTCACAAGTAAAGATGAGCTCCTTCGTTGTGAGAGGCAAATACTTTCCGTCAGAAAATCTGCCATCAACATTGATATAATTAAAGGTTCCTTTTTTAAGACTGTCTGTATATAGGTTGAAATATAGACTATCCAGTTTTTGGGCATCCGCCGTCTTACAGGCGATGATGAGCATTATTATGGAAATGATATTTTTCAAATTGCTTTTTTTACACTTAATCTGATGTTCCTTTTTTTATTAATCTATCGATCCTTTTTTTGATAACCTGTCGATCGTTCCTTATTTTAATAACATGTCAATCGATCCTTATTTTGATAACCTGTCGATCGGTCCTATTTTGATAACCTGTCGATCCTTTTTTCGGAAATCCTGACACTTTTTAGCCTGATCTATTTATCCTAAGATAAGAAATGCCTCCCGTAAGTTGTAAATGATTTGTTAAAACCTTACATAAAATACAAGCCTGCCATTGATTTCTATTTGGTACCATTGACACTCGATCATCTGACACTCGATCATCTAAGTCCCAAAAACCAGTGTCGAAAAAGAACCTGCCCGGATATTGCACAAAAAAACCGGCCAGGTGGCCGGTTTTGAAAAACAATTGTAAAATATCAGTTCAAATATGAATTCTGAATCACCCATTATGAATTCTAAGTCATCCATATGAATTCTGAATTATAAGGAACGATCCAGCATTCATTAATTCCCAACTCCACTCACCACTCACCACTTACAACTCATCACTCATCACTATTAAAACGATTTTTTCGGTGTTTCGGTACCCGTCGCGTTTTGTGCGGCATTTTTTACATAGGTTTCAAGCCACTGATTCTGCTCCCATAACATATGAAGGATATTTTCTTTGCCGGTATAACCGTGGCTTTCATATGGTAACGAAACGTAACGAACGGTTCCACCATGTCCTTTGATTGCATTAAACAATCGTTCAGTCTGGATCGGGAAGGTGCCTGAATTGTTATCTGAATCACCATGGATCAGCAGCAACGGTGTTTTAATTTTATTTGCAAAACTGAATGGCGACATGTTATTATAGATTTCAGGTGCTTCCCAATAGGTTCTTTCTTCGCTCTGGAAACCGAATGGTGTAAGGGTCCTGTTGTATGCTCCGCTCCTTGCAATACCTGCTTTGAATAGCTTCGTATGTGCAAGCAGGTTAGCTGTCATAAATGCACCATAACTGTGACCGCCCACTGCTACACGATTGCTGTCACCAACACCTCTTTTGGCTACGGCCTGTATAGCCGCATGCGCATTCAGGTATAATTGTGGGATGAAGTTATCATTTGGTTCTTTACCGGCTTCGCCAACTATTGGCATCTCGGCATTATTCATTACGGCATAACCCTGTGTGACCCAGAATAAGGGCGACCCTGAAGAAATACTCGTAAAAGTATACTTCGAACCTCTTACCTGTGCCGCATCAGCTGCAGATTTGTATTCACGCGGATAAGCCCATATAAGAACAGGCAAAGGTCCATCTTTCTTAACATCATAACCTTTTGGCAGGTAGAGTTCAGCAGTGAGATCGATACCATCTGCCCGTTTGTAGGAGATCTTTTCTTTCACAATACCTTCCAGCTGAGCATATGGATTTTTGAACTGCGTGATGGCAGTCATCCCATTTTTTTTCTTACTCAGATCACGCACATAATAGTTTGGAGTTTCGGTCGGGCTTTCACGTCTTGTAACAAACACCAGCTTATCCGGATCGATAAAATTTACAACATATTCATAGTAACCATCTTCAGATTGCCAAAGCAATTTTCTTTTACCGGTCTTAAGGTTCCAGCTTTGAATCAATGGCATATCGCCTTTGGCTGAAGCGCCGGATGATTCAAGAATAAGTTCACCGTTTTTATTTACGAACAGCACATCTTCATCAAATTGATTTTTTACGGTAACCGGGTTACCAATATCAGCATACTCATCATTGCTGCTGCGTTCATACAAACTATCGACAGCACCGGTTGATGGATTTAATTTATTCATCCTGATCTTTCTCTCGGCAGTCATGCGCTCATAAAATATAGCCATATCCTTTGTACCCCAGATCACGCCACTGAAACGTTTTTTTGTCTTGAAAAGTTCTGTTGGCATTTCTTTGCCTTTGGCTGAAGTAACCATCAGGGCATCCCGGAATTCAGATTTACTTCTGCCAAGTCCTTTATCGAGCGCCTGTAAAAATGTTACAGTGGATGGTTCATCACTTCTCCATGAAAAACCTCTTGGAAAATTCTGAACATCATCAAAACCAATCGGCTGACCTTCACTTGAAGGGTTATCTGCAAGCATTTTTACATCTGCACCGTTGGCGACGTCAATCACCTTGATGGTATGAGGAAAACCATTCCAGGGAAAAAGATAAGAGAAGGGTCTGTTGATTGTACGTACAAGCAGGAATTGTTTGTCAGGCGATAAATTCCAGGTGCCATAAATTGTAGGCTTTCCAAGGATTGTCCCGGAAGAAGAACCGTCAATCCCGGTTTTTTTAAGTTGAGTGGTTCCATAAAAAGCAAACAGTGACTCATCGTATGGGGACTTGATCAAATCCTGGTAAGTTCTTGATGCCGCCATCTTGCCTTTACTTTCCTGGATCACTGGTCCGGTTGGGGCAATTGGTTTTGCGGGTTGTTTATCCAGGCCTGCCACAACCGATTTATAAATGATGTTATTATCATCGACCCACATAAATGGAGCACCAATTACAGCATTCACGGGTTCATTCGCCAGTTGTTTTGCTGTTTGGGTGGCAACATCAATGATCCAGAGGGTAATGTCTTTGTTTGTAGTATTCGTAAAAGCGATTTTCTTCTCTGATGGATTCCATTGTACAAAACCGGCCTGGAGATTTTCAGGTAATCCGTTAACCGGGAATACCTGACCGGTTTTAATATTCTTAAGCTGGAAACCTGTTGAATAATTGCTGCGGCTCGGACCAAAGTTATTTGGATTGATACGGAGGCCGGCAATTCGTAATTCAGGTTGAGCTAGTTCCTCAACTGTAGGAAATGAGCTTCTTTCCAGCATCAATAACCATTCGCCTTTTTCATCTATACTTACACCAGGTGTTGGTTTTGCCATTACCAGGTCAACAATATCTTTCGGGGGTACTTTGTAACCGGGTTCGTCCTGGGCACTGGCTGCCAGTCCTGTAAAAAGAAAAGAAAATAATAACAGTCTTCTCATGTCATTTAAAATTTTGGTTATTAATCGAAGTTTTGGTTTTGAATGAAGTTTTGGTTTTGAATGAAGTTTTGGTTATTGAAATACTCTTACATAATCGATTTCCATTCGAACCGGGTAAACAGACGGATCAACACCCTTTGCACCACCCCAGCCACCACCAACCGCAACATTCAACAGCAGGTACATCTTGTTATCAAATGGCCAGGCTTCATACCCACTGCGTTCATTTGCATAACTGAAAAATACTTTTCCATCGACAGCCACCTCTACTTTTTCTGCGTTCCAATTCAAACTATATACATGAAATTTTTCTGAAAGATCTGTTATCACCATCGTATCCGTTTTCTGCGTACCGATACTATGATGGTATTTTTTTGTATGTACAGACCCATGTACAAATCCCTGGTTATATCCCACATGCTCCATAATATCAATTTCTCCATCGTCCGGCCACTTTAATGGCGTTGTTGATCCCAGCATCCAGATTGCCGGCCAGGTACCACGACCCCTGGGAATCTTTGCTTTGATCTCGATGCGACCATATTTCCAGTCGCCTTTCCCTTTGCTAATAAGGCGGGCTGAGGTGTAATCTTTTCCGTCCCACGATTCTTTCCTGGCTTCGATGATCAACATACCGTTTTCAACCCTTGCATTTTCAGGCCGTTTCCCGGTATAAAACTGAAGTTCCTGGTTACCCCAGCCATGACCACCAACGTCATAGTTCCATTTTGTGGAATCGGGGAGGCCCTGGTAATTGAATTCATCACCCCACACCGGTTTTAGTGCTTTTCCTGGTGCTTGAGCAATCAGCAAAAACGGGGCAAGCAACAAACAAATTATTGGTAAAAACAATCGCATAATCGCCTGCATAAACGCCTTATTTTTAATTTCGGAAGATAACAATTCCTGCCCTTGAGATTTCAGCTATTTTAAGCTTGCGGATTAAATTTTTTTTGGAGTAACAGGATTTGCAGTTATTTTTGCGACGCATATGAACAACGCATTATATATCCATCACCACCATGTTTACCTAAAGGGGTAGGCCAGGGGTGTTTTGTATATATTAAAAACATTGGGCTTACAGGTTGTAAGCCTTTTTTATTTTATGCCTTTGTAACAATTCATCAAAACGTCAGGCGGCATAATCAAAATAAAACATGATGACAAAACTCAGAATTGCGATTCAGAAATCCGGCAGACTAAACGACGACTCTGTGAAGTTGTTGAAGGATTGCGGCATAGATCTTAAGAACGGAGTAAATAAACTAAAAACCGAGGCCGATAATTTTCCAATGGAAATTTACTTTCTCAGGGACGATGATATTCCACAATACGTTGAGGATGGGGTGGCGGATATCGGTATTGTGGGTGAGAATGTTGTTTATGAAAAAAATAAAAACATCCAGGTAATAGAACATCTTGGTTTTGGCAAATGCCGTCTGTCCATTGCCGTTAGCAGATCTGAAAATTATACAGGTATTGAATATCTTCGCAACAAAAGAATTGCCACCACTTATCCCGTGATCGTACAGAAGTTCCTTGATGATAATCGGATCAACGCTGAGATACATGAAATCAGTGGTTCGGTTGAAATTGCTCCGGGCATCGGCCTGGCAGATGCAATCGTTGACCTGGTAAGCAGTGGCTCCACTTTATTTATGAATGGATTGAAGGAAGTGGAGACCGTTTTGCGATCCGAAGCAGTGTTGATTAATACTCCTGATCTTTCGCCTGAGAAAAAGCAGATTCTCGATAAATTTTTATTCAGGATAAGGGCTGTAAAAAAAGCAAAAAACAATAAGTATATTTTATTGAATGCCCCGAACAATAAGGTGCAGGAAATTATTTCACTATTGCCTGGTATGAAGAGTCCGACTGTATTGCCATTGGCAGAACCTGGCTGGAGCAGTGTCCACAGCGTGCTGAGTGAAAATGAATTCTGGGATATCATTGAAAAATTAAAAGATGCGGGTGCACAGGGAATACTGGTTATCCCGATCGAAAAGATGATTTTATAACTGAATTGCTATTATATGAAGCTTTATAAATATCCTGTACAACAACATTGGTCAGCTATCCTTGAAAGGCCTTCATTGCCTGTTAAAGAACTTCGAAAGAAAGTCTCTAAGATTCTTAAGAAAGTGCGTAAAGACGGGGATGAAGCTCTGCTGAAATTTACCTCGAAATTCGATGGTGTTGAACTTTTGGAACTGGCGGTGAGCGAAAATGAAATAATGGAGGCGGAGGGCTTGATAAGCGAAGCCCTTAAGGAAGCAATAAATCTCGCAAAGAAAAATATTGAGACCTTTCATCTCAGCCAGGTTTCTTCTCCTGAAGCAGTTGAAACGATGCCAGGTGTTTCCTGCTGGCGTAAGTCGGTCGCCATCGATAGTGTAGGTCTTTATATACCTGGTGGCAGCGCTCCCTTATTTTCTACTATCCTGATGTTGGGTGTACCAGCCGCTATCGCTGGTTGTCGCGAGGTTATACTTTGCTCACCCCCGGGAAAGGATGGAAAACTTCATCCGGCGATTTTATATACTGCAAAACTTGTAGGGATAACAAAGATCTTTAAGCTTGGGGGTGTGCAGGCTATTGCTGCGATGAGTTTTGGATCAGAATCAGTCCCTAAGGTTTCAAAAATATTCGGCCCGGGCAATCAATATGTAACACTGGCCAAACAGTTGGTACAGCAACATGGAACGGCCATTGATATGCCTGCCGGGCCAAGTGAAGTGGCCGTTTATGCTGATGAGTCAGCGAACGCCGCATTTGTTGCGGCCGACCTCTTATCCCAGGCTGAACATGGTCCTGATAGTCAGGTTGTCCTGGTTACCAATTCAGTTTCTCTTGTTGAAAAAACAACCAGGGAGCTGCAGGAACAATTGATGAAGCTAAAGCGGCAATCGGTTGCCCAGCAAGCACTGGAGAACAGTAAGGTCCTACTGGTACGCAATGAAACTGAGGCAATGGAATTGCTCAATTTATACGCCCCGGAACACCTGATTTTAAATTGTGTTTCAGCTGAAGCTATGGCCGAAAAGGTAGTGAACGCGGGATCTGTTTTTATAGGTTCCTGGTCGCCGGAAAGTGTTGGTGATTATGCCAGCGGCACCAATCATACTTTGCCAACAAATGGTTATGCCAAAGCTTATAGTGGCGTAAGTGTAGAAAGTTTCGTGAAAAAGATAACCTTCCAGCGGCTTTCTTTTGATGGATTAAAAGCGATAGGCCCTGCTGTTATCACAATGGCTGAAGCGGAAGGTTTGGATGCCCACGCAAATGCAGTAACGATACGGTTGAATCACGATATTTCATAACATGCACAATGGAGCAGGCAAGAACAGCAGGGAATGAAGATTCCGGAATGTCCTTAGGATCGCATTAGTTAAAAAGTATTCAGATTAAACAATATCAGATTAAACAATATCAGATTAAACAATAATTGATAAGTGATGAGCTTCGATCTCAATAATATAATTCGTGAAAATATAAAAAAACTGGTTCCCTATTCATCGGCAAGGGATGAGTTCAGTGGAGAAGCCAGTGTTTATCTTGATGCAAATGAAAACAGTTTCGGCTCACCATTAACACGTTGGTATAACCGTTACCCGGATCCTTTGCAGCGAAAGGTAAAAGCGAGGCTCGGTGAAATAAAAGCTTTGTCGCCCGAACACATATTCCTGGGCAATGGTAGCGATGAATGTATTGATATCCTGTTCCGTGTTTTCTGTGAGCCTGGAAAAGACAATGTCATTATTTGCCCGCCCACTTATGGTATGTATGAAGTGAGCGCGAATATTAATGATGTACAGGTTAAAAAAGTTCCCCTGCTGCCCAACTTTCAGCTAAACCTGCCGGCAATTGAAGCAGCTGTGGACGATCATACAAAAATGATCTTCCTCTGCTCGCCCAACAATCCTACCGGAAATTCAATTGATCGAGCTGATATCGAAATCATTCTGAATAATTATTTCGGTGTGGTGGTATTGGATGAAGCCTATATAAATTTTTCCCGTTTCAGATCTTTTTCGCAGGAATTAGGCGACTATCCAAACCTGGTTATCCTTCAAACATTGTCCAAGGCCTGGGGGCTGGCGGCACTTCGTGTCGGGATGGCATTTGCGTCAAAGGAAATTATTGGATTGATGAATCGCATCAAACCACCTTATAATATCAACCAGGCTTCGCAGGAACTTGTTTTGAAATCCCTCGACGAAGTTGAACAGGTAAACCAGATGATCAAGGACATCGTTGAGCAGCGTAATGAACTAAGAAGGTCTCTCGAATCCATGACAGGTGTAGAAATGATATATCCTTCAGACGCGAACTTCCTGCTTGTGAAAATCCGGAATGCAAGAGCCCTCTATGAGTTTCTCCTGACAAAAGGAATCGTGGTTCGGGACCGTAGTAATGTATCTTTATGTGAAGGTTGTTTAAGGATTACCGTTGGTACTGCTACTGAGAACGCAACTTTAATCAAAGCAATAGATTCTTTTATGAATACGAGTAATTTATGAATACGAGTAATTTATGAATTTTAACAACAGCACCAACTCTAAAAAATGAAAAGAATTTTATTCATCGATCGTGATGGCACAATTATCAACGAAGCTCCACCGACATACCAGCTCGACTCATTTGATAAACTGACCTTTTATCCGCATGTATTCGAATACCTTGGGATGATTGCCCGTGATTTTGACTATGAACTGGTAATGGTTACCAACCAGGATGGCATGGGTACTGATTCATTTCCTGAGGATACTTTCTGGCCTTTGCATAACCTGGTTATGAAAACGATGGAAGGCGAGGGCATCCATTTTAATGATGTTCTTATAGACCGCAGCTTCCCCGCAGATAAAGCGCCCACACGCAAGCCAGCTACCGGTATGCTGACAGCTTATCTTAACAACGATGAGTACGATGTCGAAAATTCCTATGTAATAGGTGATCGGATCACCGATGTTCAACTCGCTAAAAATCTTGGCTGTAAGGCAATCTGGCTGAATAACGATCCGGAGCTGGGTTCAGGAGAGATAAAGGATAAGCTGGATGAATTAAGTGGAGTTGTTGCACTTGAAACCAGCGAATGGAAAAAGGTCTATGAATTTTTACGACTGGGTCTGCGTAAAGTGGTCCATGAAAGAAACACCAATGAAACCCAGATTAAGATCGAGCTCAATATCGATGGCACTGGCAAGGCTAAAATCTTCACAGGAATTGGTTTTTTTGATCACATGCTTGAACAAATTGCCAGGCATGGGAAGATGGATCTTACTATCCGCACTAATGGAGATCTCCACATTGATGAACATCATACCATCGAAGATACCGGTATCGCACTGGGAGAGGCTTTCGCCCAGGCGCTGGCCGACAAACGCGGTATGGAAAGATATGGTTTTGCGCTTCCGATGGATGAAGCCGAAGCAAAGGTGCTAATCGATTTTGGCGGTCGCAACTGGATAGTCTGGGATGCTTCCTTCAAGAGAGAATTTATCGGCGAAATGCCAACCGAAATGTTTTTTCATTTCTTTAAATCTTTTTCAGATGCAGCCAAATGCAACCTGAACATCGAATGCAAAGGCGAAAATGAACATCATAAAATCGAAGCGATATTTAAGGCTTTTGCAAAAGCCATTCGTATGGCCGTTAAGCGTGACCCTTTTTCCAACTATCTTCCTTCTACAAAAGGAACCATTTGAGGAGAGTTATGAGTTATGAGTGATGAGTGATGAGTTAGTGATTGAATGATATAAATTATGAAAGAGTTTGTAAGTGATTACACTCATAACTCTTCAACTCACTCATAACTCATCACTCATCACTTATAACTTGAAAAAGATTCTCTTCTTATACAGGAAATAACAAATCAGCCATTCAAGGGTAAAGATCAGGAGACAGGTAATTACTTTCATTAGGAGATCAGGTGTGTTGATGAAAGTCATTAAGCCATTGCTGATAGCGGCGACATAACCATTGAACCATCTTGATCCGACAATCTCAAAAAAGAGATAGATAAAAATGGAGTTCATACCGACGATTGTAAAAAACGACAAATATTTTTTGTGGTTTAGCAAGTCGATCCACCAATAACAGGTGGCCAGTGCCCATAAGCACCAACCTAATGAGGCGAGTGTAAATGAGGTAGTTGCTATTCGTTTAATGATCGGCGTTATGCCAGCGAGGTCCATTCCATAGCCAACTACCAGGCAGATAAAGCCGGCAAGAAACAAAGGCACAAGTTTTTTTTGGTTATTGAGAAATAGTTTGCCAACCATCGCCCCGGCTATAGTGTGCACAGCGGTTGGAATACAATTGATGGCGACCCATCCACCCCTATTGATCTTTCCCATCAGTTGAAGATCCATCCAGTTACCAAAATTGTGCTGATCAACGAATGCCTGGTCGAATGCTGGTATATTGGTAAAACGGTACAATATTTCGGTAAGTAACAACAAACCAATGCAAACAAGCAACTGTGCCCTCAACGACCAGTTAAAGATCAGGAAAGCCACCATAGTTGTAAACGATAGCTGTGTAAGTACATCCCATAATTCAAAAGCCAGTCCATTCTTTCTTACAGCATAATCCAGCACACCCCAGAAAAAGAGCCATCCCGATCTTCGCAGGGCTTTGCGAAAAGAGACTTTCCATGGGACTCCCTTGAGTTGCTGACTATGTAAGGAATAGGCCATTGCTGTTCCGGCAATAAACATAAAACCAGGTTGAACCAGGTCCCAGAAACGCAGGCCGTTCCATGGATGATGTTCCAACTGAATAAGTAAATTATTAATGGCGGTACCTTCTGTCGCGTTGACGAGGTGACCATATAAGCCTGTGCTTTCGAGCGCAAGCATCACCATGATAAACCCACGCAGGAAATCAAGGGAAAGAAGTCTTTGAGAAGGTAGTAGTTGTTGAGATTGAGTTGACGGCAGTTGTCCAGTAGTTTCCATATTTATAAGCAATTTGAGTCAGGAATGAAATATACGAATGAAACGCTCATATAAATTTCATATAGTTCTAAATTTCAGATAGTTCTGAATTTCAGACACTTCGTAATGGTCCTGAAACCTTCCCATATTCTGTCACAACACCGCATGCAGTGTCTGCCTTCGTATACGAGGCGCTGAGATTTATTCTCCTTCATAATACCGTGGAAGGAAGACGTGTGCGCCGAAGCAATACGAAGGGCGGGGACATGTTTCCATGGTGCAACGTTCCGCCATGCTCCTCGTAACACCAGGGCAGAAATAAAATTTGTCATTTTCAATATTCTACCACATCTTTGCCGGGCAATGAATAATCAGATTAATAATCAACAGTGGTGGTGGCATACTAACTCCAATCGGGGCAGGTAATGCAATTACTGTGTTATATATAACATATTAAGCCCCGGGTAGTCCTCGGGGTTTTTTTATTTACAGCAATTCAACTATTTACAGCCATTCAACAATTTTATCCGTTTATGAAGAGGATAGCAATAGATACAGGTTATAAAAAGATTTTGTCAGATGTACATACGCCGGTTGGCATTTATCTCCGCCTCAGGGACCGCTTCCGTGATACCATTCTCCTGGAAAGTACCGATTACCATGTGGCTGAAAACAGCTTCTCTTTTATTTGTATCAATGCAATTGCCGGTATCGAGATAACCACTGACAGACAGGTTGAAACAAAATTTCCGGGCGATGTTCCCCGGAAACAAAAATTGGCGAAAGATGCAACGGTGGCTGATCTTGTATGGAATTTCATGCAACAATTCGAAATAACGCCAGCTGCTGATAAGCCGGTCAGGGCAGGTCAGGGTTTATTTGGATACACAAGTTTTGATGCTGTGCAATATTTTGATACGGTAAAATTTCAAAAAAGAGAAGGAATAACCGGCATCCCGCTGATGAGATATCGGTTATACCAATACGTGATAGTTATTAATCACTTTAAAGACGAATTGTTCATCTGTGAAAACAAGATCAAAGGCATCGAATCTGATGTTGCTGTAGTTGAGTCGCTTATTCGCAGTCGTGATGTTCCGGTTTACCCGTTTAACCTGAAAAATGCCGAGACTTCAAACATGGAGGACGAAGATTACATGGAAATGGTTCAGAAAGGAATACAAAGCTGTTTAAGAGGTGATGTGTTCCAGATAGTGCTGAGCCGGCGCTTTCAGCAATCATTCACCGGGGATGAATTCAACGTTTACCGTGCTCTTCGAAATATCAACCCATCACCGTATTTATTCTTTTTCGACTACGGTGATTATAAACTGATGGGTTCATCACCTGAATCTCAATTGATAATCCAGAATGGCCGGGCAGTTGTGCACCCGATTGCTGGTACCTTCAAACGTACCGGTGAAGATGCACTCGACCAGGAAATGGCCGAACTACTGCTGGCTGATGCAAAGGAAAACGCCGAACATGTAATGCTGGTTGACCTCGCAAGAAATGATCTCAGCAGGCTTTGTGATGATGTTTCGGTTAGCTATTACCGTAAGATCCAATACTATTCCCATGTGATTCACCTGGTATCTGAAGTAACAGGTGCAGTTAGAAAAGGTACAAATCCATTCGAGTTGCTGGCTGTGACTTTCCCTGCCGGTACGCTAAGCGGAGCACCTAAATTCAAAGCAATGGAACTGATAGATTCATACGAACCTACACAACGTAGTTATTATGGGGGCTGCCTTGGTTTTATGGGTTTTGATGGTACCTGTAACCATGCTATCATGATCAGGAGTTTTCTGAGCCGCGACAATACATTGTTTTACCAGGCGGGAGCCGGCGTGGTTGCTGCAAGTAAACCAGAAAGTGAACTGCAGGAAGTGAATAATAAACTTGGCGCGCTAAAGAAAGCAATACTTGCTGCAGCGGAAATTTCCTGAACCAGGGATATTCAAAATTAGCATTGAAAAAAATTAACCATATAAAAAGATTTTGTGACTAAGATTCTTGTTTTCGATAATTACGACTCTTTTACCTATAACCTGGTTCACCTGGTTGAGAAGATCACCCATACTAAAGTGGAAGTTCATCGTAATGACCAGATACCGCTGGAAAATATCAGCCGCTATGATAAGATTATCTTGTCTCCCGGTCCTGGCATACCGGAAGAAGCAGGGCTATTATTATCCGTGATCAGGGAATATGCAGCCTCGAAATCAATACTCGGTGTTTGCCTTGGTCACCAGGCAATTGGCCAGGCTTTCGGAGGTTCGCTCATCAATCTGTCGACCGTTTACCACGGTGTCGCAACGCCTGTCAGGCTAAAAAAGCAAGTCAAATCCAGGCTCTTCGATCAGCTTGATGAAACACTGGAAGTCGGACGCTATCATAGTTGGGTAATATCCCCCGAAAATTTTCCGGAAGAACTGGAAATCACAGCTGTGGATGATCTGGACTACATCATGGCATTGCAGCATAAAAACTACGATATACAGGGTGTACAGTTTCATCCTGAGTCTGTGCTCACTCCAGCGGGCGAAGCGATCATGAGAAATTGGCTAAAACAGTAAAAAACAACATAAAAATCGAAGTTTATCTTGAAATACCGATCTAATACAACATATAGTGAAAAAAATACTCTTATATCTCTTCGAACACAAGTCCCTTTCACGCGCTGAAGCAAAAGATATTCTCATCAATATATCGAAAGGTGTGTATAATGAAACTGAGATTACTTCGTTTGTAACGGTGTTCCTGATGCGTAGCATAACGATAGCGGAATTGGAAGGATTCAGGGACGCTTTACTGGAGCTTTGTGTTCCGGTAAATCTGAATAGTTATGAAACAATAGACATCGTAGGAACGGGCGGCGACGGGAAAAACACCTTCAATATTTCGACTCTGTCTTGTTTTATCGTTGCCGGGACCGGTCAGAAAGTGGCTAAACATGGAAATTACGGTGCGACTTCTATAAGCGGTGCATCAAATGTGATGGAACTACTGGGATACCAGCTAAAAAATCATCCCGATAAACTGAAACGCGAAATTGATGAATCCAACTTTTGTTTTTTACATGCGCCACTTTTTCATCCTGCCCTTAAGGCAGTTGGGCCCATCAGGAAAAACCTGGGTGTCAGAACGTTTTTTAACATGTTGGGTCCCATGGTAAATCCTGCAGCCCCTGCTTTTCAACTGGTTGGTGTATATAACCTGGAAATGGCAAGAATTTATAATTACCTGCTGCAGCAAACAGGCAGGGCATTCACCATCATTCATGGCCTTGACGGCTACGATGAGATTTCCCTGACAAACGACACCAAGGTTATCACAAATCAGGGCGAAAGGGTGATGACTCCCGAACAACTGGGTAAACGTTCTGTTTCTGCAATGGATATTCATGGAGGTAATACGGCGGAAGAAGCAGCCAGGATCTTTATAAAAATTCTCAAGGGAGAAGGCTCCTGGGCACAAAACGCAGTAGTGATTGCAAATGCAGCGATGGCATTATCCTGTACCGGCAAATACAAAGACTATGAATCTTCATATAATGCGGCTGTTGAAAGCCTGGAAAGTGGAAAGGCCCTGGCATCATTTAATAAATTAATTGCATTACAATGAAATCAACATAATATCCCCCAAAGAATCCATATTAAAACCATTCAATAGAAAACCGGAAACATAGATGAACATTTTAGATGCGATCATAAAGCAGAAAAGAACCGAAGTTGCAGAAAAACAAAAACTGATACCGGTTGATGAAGTAAAACAAAGCGAATATTTTACCAGGCAGGTTTTTTCAATGAAAGAGTCACTGTTAGATCCTTCAAAAACAGGCATCATTGCAGAATTCAAAAGAAAGTCTCCATCTAAGGGAAACATAAACCAGGCTGCCGATGTTGTACATGTAACAGAAGCTTATACAAAAAACGGAGCCTCAGCTTTATCGGTACTGACTGATGAACATTTTTTTGGCGGAAGTCCAAATGACCTGGTAAGGGCAAGAGTGAACAATCTGCCAATAATACGTAAGGATTTTATTATTGATGAATACCAGATTGTTGAATCAAAAGCGATGGGTGCGGATGCGATACTCCTTATCGCTGCCTGTCTTTCTCCGCTTGAAGTAAAACAGCTGGCTGAGTTCGCGGTGCTGATCGGCCTTGAAGTGTTGCTTGAAATACATGACGAATCTGAACTGGATCATATCTGTGATAAGATTGACCTGGTTGGAATCAACAATCGAAACCTTAAAACATTTGAAGTCGATATTGATCGCAGCCTGGCTATGGCCGCGAAAATTCCTTCAGATAAAATAAAAATCGCTGAAAGCGGAATAAGTACGGTAGAAAATATTCGTTTGTTTCGTAAAAATGGATTCAAGGGATTTCTTATCGGTGAAAATTTTATGAAACAGGAAAATCCGGGTGTTGCTTTTGAACAATTCGTTACATTGTTGAGGAGTAATTAACTTAGTTGAAAGCCGATTGCCTGCCAGCAAAGACTGACAATTAAAACTGCCCTCACTATGAGAATAAAAGTTTGTGGAATGACACAACCTGAACAGGTGGATCAGCTGGCGGAGATGGGAATGACCTTTGCCGGGTTCATTTTCTATCCAAAAAGTCCCAGGTATGTTTTTAAATATATGACCTCGACCCAGATCAGGAAAGAAAACAACATTAACAAAGTTGGTGTGTTTGTTAACGCGAGTGTGGACGAAGTATTACACATGGTGGATGAATGTCGTCTTCAGATGGTACAGCTGCATGGGGATGAAACACCAAAGTTCTGTGAAAAAATTGCAGACTATGTTTCTGTTGTGAAAGCATTCCGGTTGAGTGATAACGATAATATTCAGTGGATGACCCGTCCCTATATGGAGATGTGTGATATGTTCATGTTTGATACGATAGGTGCAGGATATGGTGGAACAGGTAAAAAGTTTGACTGGGATCTGCTGAAGAATGAAGACATCGGAAAACCTTTTTTTCTGAGTGGCGGTATCGAACCTGGTGATGAGGAGAAGCTTAGAGAGTTTGAAAAAGAACCAGGAGCGAAAGCATTGTTTGCGATTGATATCAACAGCAAATTTGAAACAAGCCCCGGTATAAAAGACATGGAAAAGCTGAGGCAGTTTGCAAAAAATTTAAATGGATAATTTTTTATATGATCACAATCAGATTAGCAACTGATGAGGATTTACCAGCTATACTGGAAATTTATAATCATGTAATTATTCATACGACTGCTGTTTTTCAATATACCATTCATACACCTGAAATGCGTAAGGAATGGTTCGAAACCAAAAAGGAGCAGGGTTTCCCGGTATTTGTTGCTTTGGAAGGCACCGTGATTGCCGGTTTCAGCACAATAGGCTGGTTTCGGGCCTGGCAAGCTTATAAATATTCGGTTGAAAATTCAGTTTATGTGGATAGTAAGTTTCGTGGAAGGGGGATAGGCAAAAAATTACTGGAACCATTGATCGACGCAGCAAAGACATTAAATATGCACACAATTGTTGCTGGTATAGAAGCAGCAAATATTGAAAGCATAAAGCTGCACGAAAAATTTGGTTTCCGGGAAGTAGCACATTTCAAAGAAGTGGGATTTAAATTCGGGCGTTGGCTCGATCTTAAATTTCTACAACTTGTTTTAGTTACACCAACTGATCCAAAGGACGGATAATAAATTCAGCCTTGCTATCATAAAGATCTCTTGATAACATAAAGATCTCTTGCTAACATAAAGAACTAACGAAGAATTGTAAGATCCAATCCTAAGAATTCCAATACCAGGATCTATTCTTAAGAACCCGAATTGCAAGATCCAACCCTAAAAACCAATCCGAAGAGTTCTAAGTATAGAGATCTGACCCTAAGAACTAATAAGAAAATACAAGGATAAAAAATCCTTATCTCAAAACTCCAGTCCGAAAACCGTAACGGGGTTCAAACCCCGCAAACTTTAAATCATTGGCCTGATCCTGCAAGCTATTATTACAGGATCGGTCCGGCGAACTATTAATCTAAGTCCGATCCTAAAGACAATTTATAAAACGATTAGTATGAGTACGAAGAGCATCAGTTTTCAGCAACCGGACACACAAGGATACTATGGTAAATACGGGGGCGCCTATATTCCTGAAATGCTTCACCGCAATGTTGAGGAGCTGCGCACCCGGTATCTTGATATCATCCAGGAAAAATCTTTTCAAAAGAATTTTCGGGCATTGCTTAAAGATTATGTGGGCAGACCAACACCGCTTTATTTTGCTGAGAGATTGAGTAAACGCTATAAGACACAAATCTATCTTAAACGTGAGGATCTTTGTCATACGGGCGCACACAAGATCAACAATACCATCGGCCAGATTTTGCTTGCAGAAAAACTTGGTAAAAAAAGAATCATTGCAGAGACAGGTGCCGGTCAGCATGGTGTTGCCACCGCTACAGTATGCGCGCTAAAAAACATAGAGTGCATTGTGTATATGGGTAGCAGGGATATCGAACGACAGGCGCCGAATGTTGCCAGGATGAAAATGCTTGGCGCTACGGTGATACCAGCTACCAGCGGAAGCCAGACTTTAAAAGATGCCACCAATGAAGCAATACGGGACTGGATCAATAACCCTTCAGATACCCATTATATTATTGGCAGTGTGGTTGGACCACATCCATATCCAGACATGGTCGCAAGATTCCAAAGTGTTATCAGTGAAGAAATCCGCTGGCAGTTAAAAGAACAAACGGGCTCAGAACTTCCATCACATGTGATTGCATGTGTAGGTGGCGGTAGCAATGCGGCCGGTACATTCTATCATTTTCTTGATGAAAATAAAGTTGAACTTATCGCAGTCGAGGCTGCAGGGCATGGTATCAGCTCTGGGATGAGTGCTGCAACCACCCAACTCGGCAGGGCTGGAATACTACATGGAAGCAAAAGCCTGGTCATGCAAACAGACGATGGCCAGGTGGTTGAGCCACATAGCATATCCGCCGGTCTTGATTATCCGGGGATCGGTCCTCTGCACGCACACCTGTTTGATTCGGGACGTGGTCAGTTTTTAAGCGCAACAGATGATGAATCACTTGAAATGGCTTTTGAAATCGCGAAAACGGAAGGGATCATCCCCGCGCTGGAATCTGCCCATGCTTTTATGGCTCTCCGAAAATTATCATTTAAAGAAAGCGACCGCGTGGTAATCTGTCTTTCGGGCCGGGGCGACAAAGACATGGATACCTATATGAAACATATGGATAATAAAAGTGTATGATTTGCGTAGCTATCAGAATCCATATTTTCGCAGTCATTCAGCATACAACTGAACTACGCAGAACAATTGCGTAGATGTTTGAATAGCAGTTTAGAATTTAATCAACACACAATAAAAAGCCAGATAATGAACAGGCTAGAATCCTTATTTCAGCGAAAAACAAAAAATATTCTGAATGTTTATTGTACAGCCGGGTATCCACTTCCTGAAAGTACGCTTGACGTGATGATTGCTCTCGAAGAAGGCGGCGCCGATATCATTGAACTTGGAATGCCCTATAGTGATCCACTGGCCGATGGACCTGTTATACAGGCAAGCAGTAGTGTTGCCCTGGCAAATGGCATGACAATCTCAAAACTTTTCGATCAGCTGAGGGGTTTTCGTCAGAAGGTACACATTCCCGTTATATTGATGGGCTATATGAACCCGGTTTTGCAATTTGATTTTGAAAGATTTTGCCAACAGGCAGCTGCAGTAGCGGTGGATGGACTTATTATACCAGATCTTCCGATCTATGAGTTCGAATCTGAATACGGTGCGATAATACAGAGATATGGGCTGAATTTTATTTTCCTGGTCACACCAGAAACCAGCGAAGAAAGAATCAGGAAAATTGATGAACTTTCTACCGGTTTTATTTATGCAGTATCATCATCATCTACCACGGGTTCGGATAAAAACATGGGTGATGTTGAAGCTTATCTAAGACGCTTGCAGAAGATGAAGTTAAAAAATCCTGTTCTTGTCGGTTTTGGAATCAAGGATAGGAAAACCTTTGAAGCTTCATGTTTATTTACCAATGGGGCAATTATAGGTTCTGCATATATTAACGCTCTCCGTCAAAGTGGTGAAGTAAAAGAAACTACAAAGGCTTTTTTGGAAGGAATATTGTCACCGAACACCCGGGTTAACATATAACTTATCAACATATCAACCCTGTTGTTAATGTAAAAGGGTGTTGTTAATGTAAAATAAAATACATGAGTCTTGTTATCATAAAATATAATGCTGGAAATATACAATCTGTTCTTTATGCCCTTGAGCGCATTGGTGTCGAAGCAAAAGTAACGGATGATCATGATGAAATATTCAGGGCAGATAAAGTGATTTTCCCTGGGGTAGGGGAGGCTAGTTCTGCAATGAAGTATCTTCGTGAACGGGGACTAAACAAAGTACTTAAAAGCCTGGAACAACCTGTACTCGGCATCTGCCTAGGTATGCAACTGATGTGTACTTACAGCGAAGAAAATAAAACAGATTGTCTTGGCATTTTTGAAGAAAAAGTAAAAAAGTTCCGGGATGATATGCCGGATTTGAAAGTGCCACAGGTTGGCTGGAATAATATCTATAATCTTAAAAGCCCGCTGTTCGAAAACGTTTCCCAGGATGCTTATTGTTATTTTGTTCATGGCTATTATGCGCCAATAGGGCGGGATACTATCGCAACAACTGATTATACAACACCATATAGTTCTGCACTTCATAAAGATAATTTTTACGGTGTGCAGTTTCACCCTGAAAAAAGTGCAAATGCCGGTGAACAAATTCTCAGAAACTTTTTAAAGATCAGCAATTAAAATATTTCAATCCATGCAGATTATACCAGCCATCGATATCATAGATGGCAAATGTGTCAGACTTACAGAAGGAGACTATAGTCAGAAAAAAATTTATAATGAGAGACCACTCGAGGTTGCCTTACAATTCGAAGATGCAGGGGTAGAAAGACTTCACCTGGTGGACCTGGACGGAGCTAAGGCAGGAGCGGTAAAAAACTGGCGGGTACTTGAAACCATAGCGGGAAAAACAAAACTGGTCATAGATTTTGGTGGTGGCATAAAGACTTCCAATGATGTAGATATTGTGTTAAGCTCAGGAGCTGCCATGGCGACAGTTGGAAGTATCGCAGTTAAAGATGAAGAAGAATTTGTCAGATGGTTAAAGCAATACGGTGCCGGTAAATTTTTGCTGGGTGCAGATGTGAAAAACGAAAAGATTGCAGTCGGAGGATGGCTCGAAACAACCAATATCTGGATCTACGACTTCATTCAGAAATATCTTGAACATGGTGTAAAGCAAATCTTCTGTACAGATGTAAGCAAAGACGGCAAGCTCGAAGGCCCTTCGCTTGGGCTCTACACAACAATTATCACCCAGTTTCCCCAGCTTGATCTCATTGCCAGTGGTGGTGTTAGTTCCATGGAAGATCTTGACCAACTGAAAGACATAGGCTGTAAGGCCGCTATAGTCGGCAAAGCAATTTACGAAGGACGTATCCGACTGGAAGACCTAAAATTTGTAATCTGATTCTATGCTCGCAAAACGTATTATTCCCTGCCTTGATATTCGTGACGGAAGAACCGTTAAAGGCATCAACTTCGAAAGCATCAGGGATGCCGGTGATCCCGTTGAACTCGGATCGCTTTATGCCAGGGAAGGCGCCGATGAACTCGTTTTTCTTGACATTACTGCTACCAATGAAAAGCGTAAGACGCTCAGTGAATTGGTTAACCGCATCGCCCATCATATAAATATCCCATTTACTGTTGGCGGTGGAATAAGCAGCATTGAAGATGTACAGGTCCTTTTGCAGAATGGGGCGGATAAAATCTCTGTTAACACAGCGGCTTTTCGTAATCCAAAGTTGGTTTATGAACTCGCTAAAGAATTCGGCACCCAATGCGTGGTACTTGCAATTGATACCCGCCAGGAGGAAGATGGCAATTGGTATGTATACCTGAACGGTGGCAAGATCAGGACCGACACGACCTGCCTTGCCTGGGCAAAAGAAGCAGTGTCACTCGGAGCCGGGGAAATTCTGCTCACATCTATGAACCATGATGGAACAAAAAAAGGATTTGCATTGGACATTACACGCACCATAGCTGAGCAGGTATCCGTTCCCGTTATAGCTTCAGGAGGTGGCGGAGCCATGGAACATTTTACCGATGTATTCAAACGGGCAAAAGCTGATGCCGCTCTTGCAGCGAGCATATTTCATTTTAAGGAGATATCAATTCCGGAATTAAAAGGATATTTGCAAAAAGAGGGTATTGATATTCGTCCCCTGTAAGATTAAATCAGAACATACTGTCCGCAGTTTTGAACCCTGCTATAAACGGTTCAGCATAATAATATCACACAAGCATGTTAAACATTGACTTTAAGAAATATGCAGATGGGCTGGTCCCTGCCATCATACAGGACTACCGCACTCATAAGGTTTTAATGCTTGGGTTCATGAACGAAGAATCCATGAAAAAAACCATGGCTGAAGGCAAAGTGACCTTTTACAGCCGCAGCAAAAAAAGACTCTGGACAAAAGGGGAAGAGAGTGGCAACTTTCTGCATCTCAAAGAAATGTCAGGGGATTGTGACCAGGATACTATCCTCATCAAAGTTATACCTGCCGGCCCCGTTTGCCATACGGGTGCAGACACATGCTGGAGCGAAAAAAATCATCCCGACGATTTTTTATACCAATTAGAAGACATCATCAATATCCGTAAAAACAGTGATGACAAAAACTCCTATGTAAGGAGTTTATTCGCCAAAGGAATAAACAAAATAGCGCAAAAGGTTGGGGAAGAGGCGGTTGAGGTGGTTATTGAAGCTAAAGACAATAATGACCAGTTATTTCTCAGCGAATCAGCGGATTTGTTATTCCATTATTTGGTTTTGCTTAACGCAAAAGGATATAATTTACAGGACGTTGTTAACGTTCTACAAGAGCGGCACTCCGTAAAAAATCATTGACACAGTAACTTTGTGCTTCAAATTGTGTTATCGGTTCGTGTCTCAAAATATTTTAATATGAAGTTTCTACTTGCGGTTTTATTGTCAATACCTTTTTTCTCCATAGCACAGAAAATACCGGCAGGAGGATTTGTAATTACAGGTTCAGTAAACGGCCTTGCAGATAAATCCCGGGTGACACTAACTGAACTAAATAACCCAACCGACACGCTGGCTACTGGCACCGTCTCCAAAGGTACATTTATCCTGAAAGGCAAAATAGTTGAACCAAACCTGGTCCAGCTCAATTTTGATGGAGCGCAAAAAAAGTCAATCCTCTTTATCGGAAATGAAAAGCTTTCAGTTTCCGGGGATGTTACAAATGTCCAGGAATTAGCTATAAAAGGATCTTCTATCCACAATGACTTCATTACTTTTCAGCAAATATTTAATCCTTTATTCAAAAGACTTTCAGAACTCAATACAAAGGTATCATCGGATCCTGCGATGAACAGGAACGATACAGTTATGATAAATTATACAGCCCAGTTTAAAAAGATACAAACTGCTGTAGACAAATTCATCACTGAAAAAAAATCTTCCCCGTTGAGCGCTTTTGTACTTGTTGTAACCAGTGAGCTGGAACAGGATTTTGCAATGCTGGAAAAACGGTACAACAGCTTATCGCCTGAATTTCAGAAAGGATTTTACGGAAAGATTGTGAAGCAACAAATTGAAGAATCAAAAGTGGGCGCAATCGGTTCAGAAGCCATCGCTTTTACGCAGAATGATACTACCGGTAAGCCTGTTTCTCTTGATTCATTCCGGGGGAAATATGTGTTAATTGATTTTTGGGCCAGCTGGTGCAGACCGTGCAGGATGGAAAACCCGAATGTAGTAGCCGCTTACAATAAGTTCAAATCTAAAAACTTCACGGTGCTTGGCGTTTCACTCGACAAGGCAAAGGAGCCCTGGATTGAAGCCATCAAAGCGGATCAGTTGGCCTGGACACAGGTAAGCGATTTAAAGTTCTGGCAAAACGAAGTGGCTATGAAATACAAGGTCCAGGGGATACCTCAGAACTTTCTTATCGGGCCGGATGGGAAGATTGTCGGTAAGAACCTTCGCGGACCACAACTGGAATCAAAGTTGTGCGAACTCTTAGGCTGCAATTAAGCCCTAACGGCTTTAGCGTCGCTATTGATGTTACTAATTGCTTTCGTAAATACTTTCACTATTTGCATTTACAATTGATTAATCGAAATGCTTCGCTATTTGCGTTTACAAATCGCCTAATCGAAATGCTTCGCTATTTGTGTTTACAAAATACTTTCACTATTTGCTTTTTAATTGTCTTTTGTAAAGCTGTATCACATTTTCAAATCCCAGGTACAATGCATCCGAAATAATGGCGTGACCTATGGAGACCTCCAATAGTCCCGGAACTTCCGCCGCAAAATAAGCCAGGTTTTCCAGGTCCAGATCGTGCCCGGCATTGATCCCTAGATTCAGTTCCATTGCTTTTTTTGCGGCCAGTACATATGGTGCTACGGCCTGTTCCCGGTTCCGATGATAGTTCCTGGCATATCCCTCGGTATAGAGTTCCACACGATCAGTACCGGTCTCTGCTGCGCCTTCCACCATCCTAAGATCCGCATCAACAAATATCGATGTGCGGATGCCAGCACCTTTAAGTATCGCTGTCATTTCCCTTAGATAGTCCTTATGCATAATAGTATCCCAACCATGATTCGAAGTGATCTGTCCTTCGGCATCGGGTACAAGTGTGACCTGGTTTGGTTTTACTTCAAGTACAAGGTCTATAAACTTCTGTTCGCGGCAATTACCTTCAATATTGAATTCGGTAGTAATGATTTTTTTGATATCCCTTGCATCCTGGTAACGGATATGTCTTTCATCAGGTCTCGGGTGAACCGTTACGCCATCCGCTCCAAAACGCTGGGCATCGATCGCAGCCCTGGTAACGTCCGGATTATTCCCCCCGCGGCTATTGCGTAATGTTGCAAATTTGTTGATATTGACGCTTAAGTGAATCATTCCGCAAAACTAAAACATGTAGATAAATACCGGTAATTCTATTTGCCATCAAACAAAAGAAAAAGGAGCCCTAAAGCTCCTTCTTACCTATTGATTACTATGTCCGCGTTCTATATCTTTTAATATTATTCCTGAATGGCACTGATCCTGCCATTGGTTCAGGTTATTAATTATAAATTATTATGATTACATGTGGTTTACAGAGCCTCTTTACGCAAACGGGTTGCATAGAGTACTTTTGCTTCTGAATCGATCAGGTCAACAAAATATGTTCCACCGCTTAAAGAATTAAGTTCGTTGATAGTGGTAACGTTCGTTCCCTTAACAAGGTACCAGCCGAACATTTTAACTATGCGGTTATTCATATCAAACATTCTGACGATGGCATGCCTGCTTTGTTCGCAAACAACGTCCAGGGTAATCGAAGTGAAAAAAGGATTTGGCCTGGCGGTCACTTTTGTAATCATAGAAGTTGTTTTCTCGGGTTCGGGATTGAGATCTTTAGCTGGGAAAGCTAAATTTGTTAACTCGATTTGTTTTCCAGGGAAGTCTGTACCTGCCTGGCCGTTTTTCTGCTGATTGATCCTGCTAAGTATTTCTGAAGTTTTCACTGGTTTTCCTGTTTGACGGTATGTTGCTAAAGGAATGCCACGCTTTTAATTAATTGATTTATAGTGATTTATGCGCGATGGGAGCGCCATTTCTTTCCCGATTTGGGACAGATTCCAGTGGTTTTGGGAATTGAATAACTTAAAACGTATATAAACGGTCTTTTAAGAGCTAAATCTGTAAAACGAGCGACCCGGTTTTGAAAGCAGGCTTCAGGAATAACAACAAGCTTCAGGAATAACAGCAATAGGAACAGGATAAGCTAACCATGAGAAAGTCCGATATTTAAAACCTCGCGATCAGTTTAATATTCAGTAAACGAGGTGTGAGCCGGTTTGGCAAAGCGTAAGTAGTATTCGAAAAATCTTTGATCAACATGTAAGAAATAGTATTGTCGCGGTCTATCAGGTTGAAAACCTCAAGGGTCGCCCAGATGTTTTCAAAATTCCGGAATGGATTGTGACTTCTGCGGTTTGATTTTTCGCTGTCGAGCAACAGCGCACTGAATCCAAGATCGATTCTGATATAAGGTTCAATGATGAGTGCATTGCGGTATTTCACGCTGTTTGGAATATTGTAAGGTAGATTAGAGCCATAGATAAAATTCAGGAAAACCTTGAAGTTTTTATTGGTAGAAAGGTAATCCTGCAGGAACATACCAAATGTAATTAAGCGGTCATTCGGTCTCCTTAGCCATCCGCCCTCGCGCTGAACGCTGTCTACCGGTACATTGTTATCATCAAGCGTATAATCATAATAACGGTCATTTTCAATGTCCTCCCTGGTTCGCATAAATCCGAGGCTAACCCAGCTTTCAGCATCTTTCACCAGCTCGCCAAAAAGTCTCATCTCAAGACCGGTTGCATATGCTTTTGCACTGTTTTCACCATAATACCTCAGCCTTACATTGTCTACATCATACGGCACCACATTCCGGAGGTTTTTATAATATGCTTCCATGGTAAATCTGAAAGGCCGGTTGCCCGATCTGAAATTGTAATCAAAACCGCTGGTCACCTGCCAGCTCTTCTGAGCTTTCAATGCAGTATTCACCGTGCCGTCATATCTCCTGAGTTCACGGTAAAAAGGTGGTTGTTGATATGAACCTCCCGCCAGCCGGAATATCACATCCCTCTTCCAGCTAAATGGTTTCCATGCAAGTCCTGCCCGCGGTGAAATCAGCAATTCTTTATTGAGCGTATTATAATTATAGCGGACCCCGGCCTGCAGGCTTAAGCCGGACGAGTCATTAAAAGAAATATTATCCTGTACATAACCGCTGATACGGGTTAAATCCAGGCTTGCTTCAGACTTTATTACCTTATTCAGATTAAGCTGCCCGGGATTGTAAGGCAGGCTGTATCCTGCAGAATCCTGGAACTCCCATTCATTTAGCCTGTCGTTTATAAATTGCCGGTCAACCGACTGGCCCCACTGGAAATAATGATTTCCTTTGTCAAGAGTGCCTTTATGGCTTGCGTTCCAAACCTCGATATTTAAACGATTACGCGAGAAGTTCTGATTTACCCCTGCCCCGAGCGGATTAGTAATCAACCCAAAATCAGACTGGGTTTTATCAAACTCACGATCACCAAAAAGATAAGTACCGGTAATATCTATGGATTCAGTTTCGTCATTTTCAAACCGGCTCAACATCCATTTTAAACGAAGCTTTGAATTTGGCTGATGGGAATAGGCCAGGCCAGCCATACTGGTGACATACTTATCTTCTTCCCTTCCTTCAAAATAAATATCCAGCCCAAGGTTGGCTGTGTACAAAGGGGAAAACACAGAGGATGTTAGCTGACTAAATGCCGGCTGGAGCTTAAATTTTGTCTGGGAGATATTACCCAGAAATTCAATGCTACTGGTGTTGGTTAATTGATAAGTCAATTGTGCCTGGAGATCTGCCGAAGATGGCACATAATTGCCCTGGGTTTGCTGACTGGACAGCAGGTTGCGGTTGCTGCGGTTGCGAAGACCTACCAGGTAACTGAACTTATTGTTTTTTGTGCTGCCTTCCAAATGCAGCCCCTGTTCAAGCAGGCCGATATATGCCGAACCGCCAAATCGCTTTGGCTTGCGGTATTGAATATCCAGCACGGAAGAAAGTTTGTCCCCATATTTTGCCTGGTAGCCACCATTGTAGAAGTTCACATTTCGGGTCAGTTCCGGATTTATAAAACTTAAACCTTCCTGTTGACCGCTCCTGACCAGGTAGGGGCGAAAAACCTCAAAATCGTTTACATAAATCAGGTTCTCATCATAACTACCTCCTCTTACGGAGTATTGCGAACTGAGTTCATTATTGGAACCTACTATAACTTTAATTAATCCCTCTATACCACCGGTCGGTGAAGGGATATTTATGGCGTTTTTTGGATTGAGCACCACCAGGCCAGCTTCTCTTCGCTGCCGCTGATCAGTGACCACTACAGAATCGAGAGAAGTTACCCCGGGTTCCATCCGAACGGTAACGAATTCCTTTTCGCCGGCATTCAGGAGGAAGTTGCGTTGCTCAGTCTTAAATCCGGTAGAACTAAACACCAGCGCGATGGCTTTATCAACCGGAACAGTGATGGTGAAGGTCCCGGAATCGGAAGTCGCTACGCCGGTTTGTTTACCTAACAAGGAAACTGAAACCTTTGAAAGCGGATTTTCGTTAACATCAACTACTTTTCCACTTATATAGGCCTGTTTTTTCTGCGCTGCGGTTTGCTGCGTTACACAAGTAAGTACGATCAGAAATAAAATGGGTAGAAATCTCATAATTGTCTGTTCGACAACGTTATTGGTAGTGCAAATAAGATAATAAAACAGAAAAAGCAGGATTTTATTTTGCCTGGATGCTGTTTGAAAAAACTTTAATATTAAATGCTGCGACTGAGAAACCTGATCTTTCTGCTTATAGCCATTCCCAGCTTCTCCTGCAGGGAAGAAGCAACTGTTTCAAAAACCTCCGGGAAAAAAAAGCAAAAATCAAACTTTGTTTTCAGGGAACGTATGGTCAGAGGCGATGACACCGCCATGATACATCTTCGCGCCAGCGTGGAAGCTGTGCTTGCTCAACACTGGTACCTGGATGATCCGGCAGCAGTTTCAGACGACAAACTGGTTTGGGAAAATGGCGACGGCTCCAGGTTGTTCCCTTCATTGAATCTTTTCCCGGATTCAACAGCGCTCGAAAATCCACGAAGCGGTTTAAAGCTTGCAACCTGGCATCGGGAACTTTCAGATAAAATCAACACCATTGTAATCAATTACGGGGAAAAGCAAACCCGGACTTATCGCATCAGGGAACTGTCATTGCGGAATCTCACCGTTAGCTGGAAAGAAGGAGCAGACAGTTTCTGGATCAGGTATCGCTCTGATGGAATGGCTCACCAGGATATGCGTAATGACCCATATTATCCATCCAATAACCGCTGGAGAATAAAGCCGGATCATAAAGAAAGCGAAACCGAAATCAGGAACAGAGTAAAAGATTGTGTGCGATTTTATGCCTTGTATTATCGTGATCATATTAAACGTCACAAAAAAGTTATTGAGTTCCTCGGACTGCCTGAGATCTTCAGGTGGTATAATGGAGGAATCGGCCTTCCTATGAAAGGCGAAATGAGTGAGTCCTGGGCGAACTGTTTTTATAACAGGAACCAGGCAGAAAGGGGATATGATATTCTGAAAAATCTTATTGATGTCAATGAGTTCGACTGGCCAACCGGTACGCCGGGCTGGCATTACCGGACTCACTCAGTACTCGAGCAGATGTATGAGAAATTATAATCGGTATTTGCAAATGCAATCAGGCTTGACCTTCGGTTCGGTTGATCTCTGACAGTTTGCTTATAGTGTCTAAAGGATCTTTGGCGTTGAATACTGTACTGCCTGCCACAAGAACGTTCGCTCCTGCGTCTACAATTGATTGTGCATTTTTAAGATCTACGCCACCATCAATCTCAATGTCAATATTTAATTTCCTTTCAGTGATCATTCTGTAAAGTTCCCTGATTTTATGAAGGGTGCGGGGAATGAAACTCTGGCCACCAAAACCCGGGTTAACACTCATCATGCAAACAAGATCTATGTCTTCCAGTATATCGGTTAACAGCGACACTGGTGTGTGAGGGTTAATGGCTACACCTGCCTTCATCCCGAGTGTTTTTATCTGTTCAATATTACGATGAAGATGTATACAGGCTTCGAGGTGAATGATCAATGTATTGGCACCCGCAGCATGAAAAGCCTGGATATATTTCTCGGGTTCCACTATCATCAAATGGATCTCAGAAATTTTCTTATTGATCTTTGTGACCTGCTGGATCACCGGTATTCCGAAACTGATATTTGGCACAAACCGACCGTCCATAACGTCAAGATGTAAACGATCTGCTGCGCTTTGGTTTATCATCCTGCAAACATCCTCAAGATGCAGGAAATCTGCCGCGAGCAGGGAAGGTGCAATCAATGCCATAATTCAATTTTGTTATGAAGATAGGAAAATGCAGGTGGATGTAGTCAAGCAGTCAACATAGTTAAGTTCAACGTAGTTATATCAACATGGTTAGATTCGACATAGTAATATTCAACAAATTTACGTTCATCATAGTTGCATTAAAACTCAACTCCATTAATCATAGTTAATTGGTATAGCGTATATCTTAAGAATTCCGGATGCGTTTGATCCGTTCTCCTGCTTCCCTGAAGGTTCTGTCGAGGCTCAGTGCACGCTGATAATTTTCAACAGCTTTATCGTTGTCTTTCATGGCTTCATAACATCTGCCTATCCAAAAATAACCATCGGCGTTTGTATTGGAAACAGTTACCGACATGTTGAATGTTTTTAAAGCTGTATCCAGTTTCTTTTGTTCATAATAAATAATGCCTTTTTCTATATACGCATCCGTAAGCTTCCAGTCGCGTTTGATGCATTCTTCGAATTGTTGAAGTGCGAGTTCGGGATTCCCGGTTTCAGAATAGTATATGCCTTTTGCATAAACAGCATCGGTTTGTAAGCCGGAAGAATCACGGGCTATAAGGTAATTGCAAACCTGTAACGCTTTTGCATCTTTTTTTCCGATATAGAGGTTGACAAGTGCTATCCCGGTGAAATTGATCGGTTGTAAACTAAAAGATCTTTCAAGTGCCTGTATAGCACCGGTAGTATCCCTGAGTTTGGCCAGCACATTGCCCTTGTCGTACCAGGCTTCAAAATTATCGGGTTCCTTTTTTATGATATCATCAAACTGTGCAAGTGCGCCATCCGTGTTTCCCATCTCGGCATAGATTTCACCCAACCTCCTGTTGAATTCTGTGTTGTCAGGAAACTTGCGGGCACAGTCTTTCAGCACATTCATCGCTTCTTCAATCTTATTCACGAGTAGCAGGTTAGAGACATATTCGAGAGCAACTCCCGGATCCCCTGAAAGCGCCCAGGATTTTTTGAAATCAGCTGTTGCGAGGTCCAACTTGTTATGCTGGGATAAACGAATGGCTCTTTCCAGGTACATGCCTGGATTATCAGGAAATTGTTTGATACTGTCGCTTATGCTTTTGAATGGCGCACGGTTAAGCAAATCGCCCGTTTTATTGGCCGGTTCCTGCTCATTACATGCCGAAAAAACGATTATTATGAATACGGGCAGCAAGCGCGATAGACTGTTGCGAAAATTCATTAAACAAAATTAACCGATTTTGATGAGCCGGCTTATGACAATATCCTGACAGAAGCCCATTTTAACAAAAATACCTTTGAACGATTTCACCAACTTCTAAACTGCACTAAATTTAATTCACTACATGCTAAAATTTCATATCACAATTTTCGCAGCAATAATTGTTAACCTGGGTTCCCATTTTTCTATGTCGACCGGCAACGGGGGAGCGATGAAAACCGATACCCTGCATTACCCCGACGAAAAACATTTCGCTAATCTTACCCAGCTCACATTTGGAGGAGATAACGCAGAGGCATATTTCTCTTATGATAACAAGTGGCTCATATTTCAGAAAACCTATGCCAAAGAAGGAATTCCCTGTGACCAGATTTATATAGGGAAGATTCCAACCAATGCGAATGAAAAGTTCGAGCCAAAACTAGTAAGTACCGGGAAAGGAAGAACTTCCTGCGGAGCTTTTATGAAAGATGGTAAACATGTATTGTTTGCATCTACACATCTCGCTGGTGGGGAATGTCCTCCTGTGCCGGACCGTAAAAAATATGGCAACAAATATATCTGGCCTTTGTACAACAGCTTTGACATATTTATTGCCGATCTGAATGGTAAGATAGTAAAGCAATTGACCCATTCGAAAGGTTATGATGCTGAGGCCACACTTAGCCCGGATGGTAATAAAATGATCTATACCAGTACAAAAAACGGGGATATCGATTTATACATTATGGATCTTAACACCGGCAAAGAAAAACAGGTAACCACTGCTATCGGTTATGATGGTGGTGCATGGTTCAGCCCCGACGGAAAAAAGATCATCTGGAGAGCCTCCCGTCCCGAAACCAGTGAGGCTTTGAAAGAGTATAAGGATCTCCTGGCTGAAGACCTGGTTGCACCCACCAGTATGGAAGTTTATACTGCCGATGCAGATGGCAGCAATCAACAAAAAGTTACCAGCCTGGGACAGGCAAACTGGGCGCCAGCGTATATGCCTGACAGTAAGCATATCATTTTTGCTTCCAATCATGAATACAAAAGAGGTTTTCCGTTTAATATGTATACCATGAATAATGATGGACGCAATGTGCAAAAGATCAGCCGTGATAACGGCTTTGATGCCTTTCCGATGTTTAGTTATGATGGAAAAAAGATTGTTTTCTGCAGCAACAGGAACAACGGCGGAACAAGGGATACCAATATTTTTATAGCTGACTGGGTCGAGTAAAGGTTTCTTACGTACTTTGCAGCCATAAGGTTGAATAAGGGTTCTTATCCGCTTTGTAATCGTTTTGAAATCTTCTTAATTATATCCATTTCGTTATGTATACAGGTTTGCTCCATCTGCACAATATTCTCCGCTGGGTTATTCTGATCCTGCTGATAGTTTCGATAATACAGTCTTATTCAACCAAATCCGGCAAGCCTGGATCAGGTATAAATAAGTCGAGTTTGTTCCTGCTGATTGCGGCACATACCACTTTACTTATCGGGCTATACCAGTATTTTACAGGTGCCTGGGGATTCAAAGCTATCCAGGAAAATGGTATGAGCGAGGTTATGAAAAACAGCGCTCTCAGATTCTGGGCTGTTGAGCACATCACAGGTATGCTGATTGCTATAGTGCTGATTACTATTGCCAGGGGCAAAGTCAAAAAATCACTTTATTCAACCGCTTTTTGGTTGTATATCGTCGCGCTGATCTTTATCCTGGTTACGATCCCATGGCCCGGCCGCGAAGGAATAGGTAGACCCTTATTTCCAGGAACTTAAAGAGAATTATGAGTTATGAGTGATGAGTTATGAGTGAGTTGTCAAGTTATGAGTGGAATTCAAAGTGATACACTCATACCTTATTAATTCATCACTCACTCATCACTCATAATTCCTTTCAACGTTTTCCAAGTTCAACGACTTCACAGTTTTTTATCTGCTTTCCTTCAATTTCGAATCTGAGTATGGTCCGCATCGTGTGCCAGCCATGTTTACCGGCCGCTCCCGGGTTCATGTGAAGACAGTTTAACTGTTGATCAAAAATTACTTTCAGTATATGTGAGTGACCCGATATGAACAATTGAGGCATTTCTGTTTTTAATACCTTCAATGTTTCCGAATTATATTTTGGAGGAGAACCACCGATATGCTTCATCATTACTTTGACTTCTTCACAAGCCCATATAAGTGTTTCGGGGTAAACACTTCTGATATCATAACCATCGATATTTCCATACACACCTTTTAATGGCTTTTTGTCTTTTAATTTGTCTGCGATATTTATTGAGCCAAAATCTCCCGCATGCCATATTTCATCGCATTCACTGAAATGATCAAAAACTTTTTCGTCAAGAAAGTTGTGAGTGTCTGATATCAGTCCTATTCTTGTCATAAATCCTGGTTGTTGTTGTAGTTGTTGTTATAGTTGTTGTTGTAATGGTAGCAAACTTTTGTCATTCACTTATATTTGCACAAATTTTTGTCATGACTCCGAAGGAACTGGGCTATTATTTTCCTGCTGAATTTGCGCTCCACGATGCTACCTGGCTTAGCTGGCCACATAAAAACGCCTCATGGCCAGGCAAGATTCACACGATATATCCATATTACTCCGCATTCATCCGCGAACTTACACTAGGGGAAACAGTCTGTATTAATGTCAATGATGAGGCCATGAAAAATTTTGCAACAGAAACGCTGCTAAAGGAGGGTGTTGATGTTTCCAGGGTAAGATTTTTTCTTCATCCCACAAATGATGCCTGGTGCCGTGACCACGGACCTGCATTTCTTATCAATCCTAAAGCAGGGAATGACAAAAAAATAATTGTTGACTGGGGTTATAATGCCTGGGGTAACAAATATCCTCCATATGACCTTGATGATGTAATCCCCACCCTGATCGCAAAACATTATAACATTCCCGTGTTTTATCCAGGTATTGTAATGGAAGGAGGCTCTGTTGACTTTAACGGTCAGGGTTCATTGCTCACATCCAAATCCTGCCTGCTTAATAAAAATCGCAATCCTGATCTTAACCAGGGTCAGATCGAACAACACCTGCGCGATTATTATGGTGTTGACCAGGTTCTTTGGGTTGACGATGGTATTGTAGGAGATGATACCGACGGTCATATTGATGACACTGTACGATTTGTAAATGCAGATACGGTTCTGACAGTGATCGAGAAGAACAAGAACGATGAAAATTATGAGTTGCTTCAGCATAATCTGAAACAACTAAAAGCAATGCGATTATTAAATGGCAAACAGTTAAACATTGTTGAATTACCTATGCCAGACAAACTGGAATACGAAGACCAACGTCTGCCTTGTTCTTATGCAAACTTCTATATAGCCAATAAATCCGTGATAGTTCCCGTGTTTAAGTGCGCAAGTGATGACAAAGCTCTACAGATAATTCAGGAATCCTTTCCTACGCGGACTGTTGTGGGTATTGATTCACGTGAGATTATTTGGGGACTGGGTAGTTTTCATTGCCTGAGTCAACAGGAACCTTCCGTATTGTAGGTCGTGGAAGGCCACCTACTAAGTGCAAATGCTTAATTTAAAGGAGCTTATTAGAAAGATATCCCCAACTCTATGATTAGCGTAATTAAGTTATATATTCATCCTACACGTCACAGAGCATCTTGCCAGTCTATATTAAATAAATTCTGGCATCATTGTGGGATTCTATTTATAAAAGCAACTCCATGTCAAGAAAAGCGTTTCCCTTTATTTGTCTTAGTGCAATTTCAGGGTTGTTGTGTTTGAATTTAGCGGCGCAGGAAATCAACCCGGTAGCATTACCGGACAACGCTTCAACCTCATTAAATGCGGTTCCCGTAATAGAAGGATCTGCAGCCAGAGGTTCCCGGGATGTTTTTACACTTGCAGCCGGCATGAATGAGAATGCAACACTTGTGACCGCGATCAAAGCCTGCGGCATGGAAAATAAGATCCGCAATAAAAGTTCAATCACCATTTTTGCACCTAGTAATGCAGCATTTGCCAAGCTTCCTCCTGGGCTGGTTGACCAACTAATGAAACCGGAGAATGCATCCATTCTCAATAAACTTATTTCTTATCACATCATAGAAGGCAATCATAGCACTGCTTCCGTTCGTGAGGCTATAAAAGCTGGTAAAGGACGTGCCACTTACACCACGCTTAGTGGAAACAAGTTGATCGCCACCATTGAAGAAAATAAGATTCGTCTGACCGATGATGGCAACAACGCTTGTTTCATTACCTTGTCTGACATTAAAGGAACTAACGGTATGATTCATATGTTGGATAAAGTAGCATTGCCAAGATAGTTAACCTCTCGTTCGGCTAAGTAATTTTTAAGAGCACTATTATGCAATAGTTCTGTTTCATTCCTTCGCTCCGTTGGGAGCGGGATGGTGCTTTTGTTTGGCTGTGTCCCGTGGTTAGTATGTTTCCTGATGCCAGTAGCGGCTGTTGTCTCCGTTCAGCTTTTTGTGCCCTGATCGGCTTTGTCAGGAAGTCTTCTATCCTTAGTTGCTGTTGGGCCCTGATCGGCTGCAGTAACTCAGACCACGGTACGAAGGCCAAACAAAAGCACCATCCCGCTCCCAACTCACTCATCCATTTGGGGGAATATGCGACCAGTCATTACAAGTCCTACTATTCTTTTATTGCTAGTTTCATCTATGGACACGCTGCTTGTATCATCAAAGCATTCACAGTATCAATCAATTTGATTATAGTATAACCAGGGGTTTAAGTTGCGATCTGCATGTGTCTAAAGAACTCAGATTAAACCGAAAAGGTCGAACCGCAGCTGCAAGGGTTGCCACCTTATAACTCCTTAACGTGACAATGCAATGATTAGCCATTCTTATTATCTGCTCGTATCATTGGTAAGCTCCAGTTATCACGTTGCTGGCGAATTGAAGGCGGTGTGGTTGAAACAAAGAGATAATAGAGAGATAATAGAGAGAAAATAGAAATATCGACAGTTGAAGGTCTACATCAGAATTGTTTAAGCATAATTCGACAAGTGTAATTTAGAGAAGAGTAATTCAGAGCAGCTTATTCGGATAATTGCAATTGCGACTATTACAGTTGCGATAACTGCATGCTGCTAACGGAATGCTGATATGTAGTGCTGATAATGGAATGCGGAGACTGCAATGCAAATAACTGCGATATAGGAATGGTGAATTTTGTTTCGCTGGTCGCATATCCCCTCAAGTGAACGAGGTTAAAGCGTGCCGGATGGGCCTGAGGTTGGGTTGATTTGCCACCTTCGATTCCTGGTCGGAGTTACCGATGCCGATCAGGGCCCAACAGCAACCAGCACTGGAAGTATACCTAAAAAAGCCGATCAGGGAACAAAAAGCCGATCGGAGACAACAGCAGAGACCGGCATGACCAAACATATTAAGCAGGAATCACAGCGGCAAATCAACCCAACCTCAGGCCCATCCGGCGGAGTGAAGAACCGAGTGAACGCCAAGAACGCGAAAAATCAACAACTCAAAATGAGCAGGACCTATTCGTGCACCGCTACAATCGGCACATGACTATGATAAGCAAGCTTTTTAGTATGACTTGTTTTAAAAAGATTAGTAAGAAATCCGTGCTTTCTCGGCACCGTCAAAATAAGATCTATGTTTTTATCTGCGGTAAAACTGCTGATGGCATCAAGGAAATCGTAGAAGCGTATGAAATAAAACTGCGGATTATAATCAGCAAACATTTTTTCGAGTTTGTTCCTCTGAACTTTGTATTCTTCTGTTAGTTCAACGTAGTGTTCGTCATCCACATTCACAATATGAAGATCGGGCTTGAATACATCCAACACGGCTTTTAACTGTGCCTTTGGTGTAGTTGAATCGACATTTTTAAAATCACTGGCAAACATTACATTTTTGATCTGGCTGTATTTGGCATTCGGTGGCACTATAATTACCGGGCAAACTGCCTCTCTCACCATATTTAGCGAGTTACTACCCATAAAAATCTGTTCGAGCCTCGTAGCACCGGTTATACCCATGATGATCATGTCGATCGCATTATGTCGAACATATTTTTTCATGGTGTCAATCAGCGAACCACCTTCTTCAGCATCATATTCAATCGTGACTGAAGATATTGTACTCAGGTCCTCTTTTAGGGATTGTAAAGCAGTTCTTAAAACGATTTGTTTATCGTTGTCAGAATCGTTTAGCGGGGTACCATCGGAACCAGCGCTGATTTTATCATAAACATGATATAAAATGACAGTGGCGCCAGGTAAATGTGCGGTGGCCTGGACAGCAAAACGTGCGGCATTTTTAGAAGTATCTGAAAAATCGGTAGGAACCAAAAATTTTTTCATTTCGCAGTTGTTTTTCGAAAGATACAAATAAACACCCTAAAATATCCGCGAAAACTAAAATGTACATTTAAAAAAAATGATTGCACATAAATAATTTCACTATTTTGGAAATTATCAGCATTTGAATAACTGAATTTTATGAAGAAGAACTTTTTGCTTGCCATTACAATTCTCCTGTCCTTATATGTCTCCTCGCAGAATACGGAAGAGATTGCAATCATTCCCCAACCGGTCTCTTTGCAAAAAAACACAGGTTCGTTTCCGTTAGTAAACAATTGCCCGGTTTCTTTCCCGGCGAATAACCCGGAGATTGCAGGAGCCGTGGATTATTTTAAGGAGAAAGTTGAAAGGTCAAGCGGTCTGAAACTTACGCAAAACACAGGAATTGCTTCAAAAAATGGTATTTCAATCACATTAATTAACGATCCTGAAATTGGGAACGAAGGTTATAAATTAGATGTTGCCCCTGAAGGAATTACTATCCAGGCAAACAAACCAGCTGGCGTTTTTTACGCATTTCAAACATTAATTCAGCTTCTGCCAAAAGAAATTGAAAGCAAAAAAACAGCAAAAAAAGAAAGCTGGTCAATACCCGCAGTAAAAATTACCGACTATCCGCGTTTTGCCTGGAGAGGTTTGATGTTCGATGTGTCAAGGCATTTTTTTACCAAAGAGCAAGTCAGGTTATTTATTGATGATATGGTTAAGTATAAATTCAACCTGCTGCACCTGCATCTTACCGATG
>NZ_DATHKG010000031.1:0-37806 GCF_035489435.1 Flavitalea sp. | reverse complement strand
AAATCATATGTAGGACCTAAAACCATATAAAAGAAAAATTACACAACGATGCAGCGAAAACTCATCATTGAAGGAATCGAAGGTGGCAATCAAACCAACCTCAGGCCCATCCTGCACGTTCTAATCTCGTTCACTTAGGGGAATATGCGACTAACTTAACAAAATTCACCATTCACTTATTGCAATAACCGGCATTGACATTATCGGCATTGCAGAAATTGAAATGACATTGCTGTGTTACCGTTCTCTGAGTTGCCAGCCATCCGGTTGCCGGAAAAACGATTGGCAAAATTCCATTTGCAACAATCTTAACCAATCTTAGCTACCGAAATTTCGGTTGTGCATCATTGCGTTAATTTTTTTTCATCCAATTCGCAAGCAATCTGGTTCCAGTGCATTAATAATATTCCTATAGGCCCCAGGAAAAAATAACGATGGGTATTGCATCGATTGCTCGTTACAGCCTGGCAATGATTCAGCGCAGTAGTGATTCAGCGTTTGCAAGTGGCATCGTTTGCGGGTTGCTACGTTTGCAGGCAGCATTGTTTGCGGGCAGCTGTGTTAGCGGTTGCAGCGTTTGCGGGTGGCTACGTTTGAAAGCGGCCGTGTTATTTCTCCCAATCGAATGTCAGATCGGTTTGTACATAGATTGGGAAGTGAATTGCAAAACCGAATATCAGTTCATTTGTAATTTATGACCAAATATGTGATTGGCTTATACACAAGATTTGATGCTGATTGAATGATGGGACAACGAACCTGCTATAGCGGAATGGTAAGAATTGTTATGACTAGTATGATATTCCCCCAAGTGGATGAGCTAGTTGGGAGCGGGATTGTGCCTTTGCGCGGCCTTCGTACCGTGGTCGAAGTTACTGAAGCAGATCAGGGCGATACTGCAACCAGCACTTGAAGAAACCCTAACAAAGCTGATCAGGGCAAAAAAAGCCGATCGGAGACAAGAACCACTCACGACATGAGCAAAGGTATTAACCACGGGACACAGCCGCAAAAAGGCACAATCCTGCTCCCAACGGTGCGAAGAAGCGACCAAAAACTGTTGCATAATAATGCTGGTAAACAAAGAAAGCAAACCAGCACTTCGTGCTCCCGTACGTACGGAAGAGTTATTGAAGCTGATCAGGGCAAAAAAGCCGATCCCGCACGTGCGGGACATAACGAAAGGTATTAACTACGGGACACAGCCGCCACAAAGGCACTATCCCGCTCCCAACGGCGCGAAGAAGCGACCAGACAGTATGTCAGCGTTTAACCACCAAATAATAGCTGGCATAATCTTTTAGCTATAGGTGATAATTACCCTTTCAATATTTGTTTAACCAATTACGACAAAAAACTCAACAAAGCCCAATTTCGCGAACCCAACTTTGTTTAACATTTTAACACAATAATTAAACAAAATCCATTGACGGGAACAAATCGGGGGGTAAATTTGATAATATTATTAAACAGGCGACCATGTCAACAATAGAATTTAATAACATGCTGGTGAACAACGCGGAATTTCTGAAGCCGTTTGCAATCACCTTAACACGTGATTCAGAAGCGGCCAAGGACTTATTCCAGGAAACACTTTTCCGTGCTCTGGCGAATAAGGAAAAGTATAATGTTGGCACCAACATTAAGGCCTGGTTGTACACAATCATGCGGAATATTTTTATCAATAACTACCGCAGGAAATCTAAGCAAAACACCATTTTCGATAATACTCCGAATGAATTTTTGCTTAACCAAAGTCAGTCGGTTGCAGCCAATACTGCAGAAAGTACCCTAAGATTAAAAGACATCCAGGCAGCAGTTCATAACCTTCCTGAAATCTTTCGTAATCCATTCCTCCTCTATTTCGATGGATTCAAATACCATGAGATTTCCAAGATGATGAATGAACCACTCGGTACCATCAAGAGCCGTATCCACTTCGCACGTAAACTGCTCAAAACGCAGATCAACAGATATTAATTATACATCAATAAACAGGCATATTATCCAGGTAATATGCCTTTTTTGTTTTCAGAGGTAGTATCTTATTTTTATTTTCAGAGTTAATATGCTTTTTTTGTTTTCAAAATGTTTGGATCAAATAAGTTATATTGTTTGTCAATCAAACACTCATGATTTAGGAAATACGTATAATTTAGGAAATACGTATGATTTAGGAAAAGTAATTATGAGACAAGACACCACCCCTTCACTTCAATCAATCCAAATTTCATAACTACTTTCATAATTCATAACTCATAATTCATAATTCTTTTAAACATGTCTGCGACGCAGGAAGTAATACTTGTTAACGAACAGGATGTGGAGGTTGGAACGATGGAAAAGCTGGAAGCTCATCAGAAAGCAATTTTGCACCGTGCATTTAGTGTATTTATATTTAATAAAAAGGGCGAGATGTTGTTGCAACAAAGGGCCCGCAATAAATATCATAGTGCGGAATTATGGACAAATGCCTGCTGCAGCCATCCTTCTCCGGGCGAAGAAACGTTGACTGCTGCGAAAAGGCGTCTTGTTGAAGAAATGGGTTTTTCAACACCGCTTACCAAGATCTTCGAATTTACCTACAAGTCCCACTATGAAAATGGGCTGACCGAGCATGAATTTGATCATGTTTATACGGGCATCTTTGATGGGACCATCAAACCGGATCCCGACGAAGTAAAGGACTATTGTTTTAAAAGTCTTGATGAGATTGAAGAGACACTCCAATCGCATCCCGCCAAATACACCAGCTGGTTCCATATTGCCTTTCCAAAGTTGAAAATGAAACTGGCGGAAGCCGGGGCTGTTGTTTAGTATCGGCGGAAGATCGCTTACTTTCTACTTCAACATTTTAAAGGTTTCGTGATCAGGTCACCAACAGCTGTATTTGATCCCAATATGGTATGCTGATGAACTTCCGAATCAGCCGACAAAATAGTACCAGCTTCGTTTACTTATTACCGTTATCTGAACCTGAGGCATTGGCAGAATATACCCAGTTCACTGGTCATCTGCTGCAGCAGCGGGCTTATGACCAGGCTGTTGATGAATACATCAAGCAAATTTCCGATTGCCTCTCTGCTGGCAGTTGACAAATTTCCTGTTGCGAAAAACAGCTTAGCAGCTATGAACGTCCATTGGTACAATTCGATACTGCTTGATGTTCTTGCCTCTGGAAAGTTACCCGGCGTTTTATTTCTACCGAACTATTCCGTAAAAACATGGCTACTGATGTTTTTAAAGTTCCGGACAATGAATCCAATATATTTCAGGATCTCAGAGTAATCAAAGCCCTGCCCACTTTTATATTCGCCAGGGCCGGCATCCGGCTGGCAACAAAACCGCCCGGTTCACCGGTTCTCCATACGTAAACCAGGCGGCCATCTCAAAATTGGGAATAAAGCTATCATGTTGTCTGCTGTTAATACTGTTTTAATATGTTATTTTCCTTTTCCTCGTTATTAACAATTACCACTCTTATTTTGTAACATTGGAATTATCATTTCGCCTCCTTCCAGAAGGCATAAATTTGGTATATTTAGATACGCTCAATTGCAAGACTGATGATTAAATTTAAATCTTTCAAATGTACCCTGGCTGCAGTGTGCATTTCGGCTTTACCACTGATTACCTTCGCACAAAAAGAAAAAGTTGCAGAGAACTATGATGAGATTGTTCACAACATCGGTAAGATGGTTGAGTACATTCATTATCAGCCTAAGCAAATAGATGATGCATTTTCCAGGCAGGTCTTTAATGCTTATTTTGAAGCGCTTGATCCGGGCAGGTTCATTTTTATAAGAAGCGATATCGATTCTTTCAGGAAGTGGGAGGCACGCCTTGATGATGAAATCAGGGGAGACAAACTTACTTTCTTTAAAACAGTAAGCGGTATCTACCGTACACGTATACTCGAAACGCAGGACCTTGCTGCGCGTTTGCTGAAACAGCCATTTCGCTTTGATAAAGATGAGCAGTATACAACCGATCGCGACAGCGTTGACTTTCCCGCATCTTTAAAGGAAAAGGATGAGGTCTGGCGTAAGTACCTGACTTATTCTGTTTTGAATACTTATGATGATCTGCTGGAAGACAGCATTGCAGCGAAGCTTGGTAATAAAATTGATACAGCTGTTGAAAGACGTGCACGTGAAATGGTCAATCGTGGTCAGCAAAGAAATTTCAAGCGAATCCTGGAAGGAGCAACAGAATCAGAAAATTTCGGGCAATATGTAAATGCAATTATTCACCTCATGGATCCGCATTCCGGATATTTTTTGCCGGTGGATCGTCGTGAGTTTCAGGAAAGCCTTAGTGGTATCTATTATGGTATTGGTGCGGTACTGCAGGAAAGCGATGGAGTTGTGAAAGTGTCAGAGCCAATGATCGGTGGACCAGTCTGGCGTTCCGGCCAGATCGAAAAAGGGGATATTATTGTTTCAGTTGCTGAAGATAAACAGGCGCCGCAAACCACCGAGGGTTTGTCTATGCCTGAGGTAATCAAATTAATTCGCGGTAAAAAAGGTACTGTTGTAGTGGTCGGTTTCAAAAAGGCAGATGGCACAATCAAAAGAGTGTCGCTTGCCCGCGATGCCTTACAACTGGAAGATACTTTTGTGAAAAGTGCAGTGATTGATGATTCAACCAAAGAAGGTTCCTCGAAACTGGGTTATATCTATTTGCCAAAATTTTATACAAGCTTTGGTGATGACAATGGCCGCAGCTGTGCCTTTGATGTGGCCAGTGAGATCGTGAAACTAAAAATGGAAAACGTCAAGGGTATCATCATTGACGTTCGCGATAATGGTGGTGGCAGCCTTGGTGAAGTGATTCGTATGGTTGGACTTTTTATGAAAGAGGGACCGGTAGTGCAGGTAAAATCGCGCGATAAGGAAGCCGAGGCTGACGGGGTTAACAACAAAAGCATTTTGTACGATGGACCTCTCGTGGTCCTGGTGAATGAATACAGTGCATCGGCTTCAGAGATTTTCGCAGCCGCAATCCAGGATTACAGACGTGGTATTATTGTCGGCAGTGCGAACACTTATGGTAAAGGAACAGTACAACGAGGTTTTTCTGTGCCCGGCAAGGATGTCAAGGCAAAAGACATTGATCTTGGAACATTGCATCTTACGATTCAGAAATATTATCGGGTCAGCGGTGGAGCTACTCAAATCAAAGGTGTATCTCCGGACATAGTGTTACCGGGTTTTAATAAACTTTCACATGCCCAGGAAAAGTATAATCCAAGTGCTTTGCCATGGGATACAATCCGCCAGGCGAATTATAGTCCAACAGCCGATACAAATTATTTTTCAGTGTTGAAGAACAGGAGCGAAGCAAGAATTAAGCTCGATCAGAACTATAATAAGCTTAACACAAATATTGATTGGCTCGATAAATCAACCGATACTTATTCACTGAACCTGTTGAAATTTCGTGAAGAAAGAGCAAAAGTAAACCAGGCTGTCCGCGAGGTGCGAAATTCAAGTGCGATGAAGTACGATCTGAAGATCCACAATACAACGGAAGATTCACTTGCCTTTGCAAAAAAAGAAGAGTTTCGAAGGGAGAATAACAAGTTTTGGCTTAATAGTCTGAAAAAGGATTTATATCTCGGTGAAGCTGTATTCGTGCTCAAAGATTTATTGCAGACCGTTAACGGTTATGCATATGTGCAGCAGAAAAAATAGCACCAGATAGAGCTCCCTTTCTTTTTCGAGGGGCATATCGGGTACTTGTTTTGAGGCTGTTTTGAAAATGACCGCTATTTCAGCCAAAAGGTGGAGCGTTTGACCGAAATAGCGGTCATTTTCAATTTCTTTATTTTAAAACCTAATGCCTGGCCTCCCGGTTGGCTTAACCGTTAACAATATCAAGTAACCTCGATGATCGCCGGATCATCTGAGATCACGGGATCATCTGTGATGTCGTGAGCAATTGTGACCAGGGATCATCAGTGATCACGGGAGCAATTGAGATCAGGGATCATCAGTGATCAGGAGATCATCTTGATGAAGATTGCGTCAGGTTATGTGTTTTCATGAAAATTCTTCAACACCGTAGTTGTCACCAGTAACTGACCGGTATGACGCATGGTGTGTTCTGCGGCATGTACCAATAATCCGATTACAGTTGATGGTAGTTGCTTTCTGCCAACTCCGCGGAATTGTGTAAGTGTTGATTCATCAATTTCAGACAATGCTTCTAAGGAAACACCTACCTGGAACTCCAGTTGTTGAACCAACTCAGCAGTATTGCCAAGGGCCTCGCCTTCGCTTTGGAGATAAACAAGTTGATCAGAACTCAATTGATTATTGGCAGCATAAGTGAATAACCTGTCCAGCACCCCCTTAATATGTTTCAAATGAAAACCCGGGGAGGCTAATCCTGCGGGCCTTTCGAATAATTTTTCTTCCGGAAAATCAGTCATCATGGTTCTGATTTCTTTTGTTGCCTGTATCAGTGCATGCGCAACAGGCTGCAATAACGAGGGTATATTTTCGACCGGACCTGCCAGCCAGCGTTCAATGGTTTCTGCCATTTTACAAAAATAGGTAAAGAGAGTTATGAATTATGAGTTATGAGTGATGAGTGAGTTGACGAGTGATGAGTGAGTTGACGAGTGGGCTTTACGATTATCTGGTAAATGGTGATATCGTATACGGTAAAACTGACAATCTATTAAAAAATGAAGAAAAATTTGGATGGGAAGTAAAATTTCTTAAATTTGTTAACCAAGTGGTTAAACCATTTGGTTAAACATGGCAAAGGTTATTCAAAAGGATAAGAGTACCGAAGAAAAAATACTGGCAGCAGCAAAGAATGTTTTTATCCGCCAGGGTATGATGGGAGCGCGTATGCAGGATATTGCAGATGAAGCCGGAATCAATAAAGCATTACTGCATTATTATTTCCGTAATAAAGAACAACTATTTGATGTGATTTTTATGCAGGCAGCAGGACAGTTGTTTCCCCGGATACGAATGATCTTTGAATCGGACGTGCCTTTGTTTGAAATGATTGAAAGATTTTGCGAAGACTATATTGAGATAATCTCCGCAAACACCTACCTGCCACTGTTTGTCTTCAATGAAATCAACCGTGACCCTGCCGGATTTATGAAAAAAATAAATGGCGCCATGGGTTTTCCGAAGCCAGAATTGTTTTTGCAAAAGATTGAAAAGGAAATAAAAAAAGGAACCATCAAAAAGATAAGCCCTTTACAACTTTTGCTTAACCTTCTTTCCATGTGCATATTTCCTTTTGTTGCCAAGCCTTTGCTCCTGGTGAATCTTCAACTGGATGAAATGCAATTCCGTGCCATTATGGATCAGAGAAAAAAAGACGTCGCCAGGTTTATCATCGACTCAATAAAAAAGTAATATACCAGAAATAAATTTTTTTGCTATGAAATTAACTATATGGTTTAATCATTTGGTTAAGAGTTCTCCAACATATTCTTTACAATCTGATCTAAACAATACTACTATTGGCGAATCGGCTGGTTCTGTAATTAGAAAGACCGCCCTGGCTTGTCTATTGGGATTGTTATGGGCAGGTAGTGCCTTGTTTTCGCAGACTGACATGCTAACGCTTGAAGAGGTACAACAGCTCGCCCGCACAAATTATCCTTTAATAAAACAAAAGGCATTGCTGGCTCAGACAGAGGGAATAAACATATCTAATTTATCCAAAGGCTACCTTCCCCAATTTACAATTAACGGGCAGGCAAGTTATCAATCTGAAGTCACCTATGTGAGTATACCTAATACAAATATCAAGTTAGATCCACCGGAAAAGGACCAATACAAAATCTATGGGGAGGCTACACAGTTAATTTATGATGGAGGTCGTATCCAGATTCAAAAAGAGATTGAACAATTCACCCGGCGTGCGGATGATCAGCAGGTGGAGGTTGAATTATATAAGGTCAGGCAAAGGATGAGTTCGATTTATCTCAGCATTCTGTACCTGGATGCGCAACTTAAACAGATAAACCTGATAAGGGAAGACATCCTGATAGGAATAAAAAGAACAGAAGCGCAGGTTAACAATGGCGTGGCATTCAGATCCAGCCTTAGCCTGCTCAGGGCAGAACTCCTGAAAACCGGTCAACGGCAGCTTGAACTGGAGGGCTCGAGGATTGGCCTGGTTAATACGCTCGCGATATTCATCGGGCGCCAACTTACGAACGACCTGGAGTTACAGGTCCCACTGAATAGCACTTTACAGGTCACTGGTTCCACTTCACCCATTGCTGCAAATTATCCGGATATTAACAGACCCGAGATACAGCAATTCATTGACAGATCAGCAGTGCTGGGTCTCCAGGAAGGGCTGATCAATTCAAGGAACCGTCCAAAAACAAGCTTTTTTTTACAAGGCGGCTATGGCAGACCGGCATTAAACATGCTGAAAAATGCATTTGAATGGTATTATATGGGCGGAATAAGGTTAAGCTGGAATCTCGGCGGTTTTTATACCACCCGTAAGGAGAAACAACTGATTGGTATCACCCAAAGCAATCTTCGGTTACAAGAGGAAAGTTTTGTGTTAAACACAAGGGCTGAAATGGCAACCCAGCTTGCGGAGATTATTAAGCTGGAGAAAATGATTGAAACCGACGAGGAAATTATCGGGCTTCGAAACCAGGTAAGGGAAGCCTCAAAGGCCCAACTTGATAATGGGGTTATTACAGCCAGCGATTATCTGCGCGAAATCAATGCCGCTGACCAGGCTGCACAAACAAAAATCACACATGAGATCCAGTTGATACAGGCGAAAATTAATTATCGCAATACGTCGGGGAAATGAGTACGTCGTGATGAATTATGAGTTATGAGTGAAGAGTTATGAGTGAAGTGGTGAGTTGTAAGTGGTGAGTTGTAAGTGGTGAGTTGTGAGTGGTGAGTGTAGTGGTTGAAGTGATGAGTGATGTAAGGAATAATGTGATGAGCGATGCGATGAGTGATATGATGAGTGATATGAGGACGAGGTATGGAGTAATTTGTGATTAATGTTTAGGGATGAATATTGACGGATGAACCATGAGTTATTCTAAATAAGGAACAGAAATTAATTAAATACCGAACATGAAAAATAAATTGTTAATCATTGTCCTTTTTGTTACTTCGATTTTTGCTACTTCGATTGTTGGTTGCCGTGATAGCAAAAACAATTTTGATGCTTCAGGAACATTTGAGACTGATGAAGTAATTGTTTCATCTGAACTCGCCGGCAAGTTACTGACTTTTGATGTAGAAGAGGGCAGGGCTATTGCAAAGGACTCTGTTGTTGGCACCCTTGATGCAAACCAGATCATATATCAGAAAGAACAGGTGGAAGAATCCATCTCAGCACTTAGTGATCGTACCTCAGACGTATTGCCTCAGATCAACATGCTTAATCAGCAACTCGCAGTTCAGCAATCACAACTTAAAAATCTTTTGCATGAACAAAAACGCGTTGAGAATCTTGTAAAACAGGACGCGGCTACTGGTAAACAGCTTGATGATATCAATGCCTCCATCGAAATAATGAAAGGTCAGATGCTGGTTACACAACGCCAGATAACGGTTCAACGGACCGGCACATCTACCCAGAATCGTGGTGTGATGAGCGAATCAAAACCACTTCAAAAAAGAATAGCGCAACTTGACGATCAGTTGTTAAAAGCAAAAATATTAAACCCCCTTACCGGTGTGGTCATAGCTAAATATGCTGAGGCGGGTGAAGTAACGGCAGCCGGAAAAGCACTATACAAAATTGCCGACCTCAACACCATGTATCTAAGAGCATATATAACCGGAATCCAGTTGCCGGAAGTAAAAATGGGTCAACAGGTCAGGGTATTCCTGGATAGCGGTGAAAATAAATACCGGGAGGTGCCCGGGATGATAACATGGATCGCCGACAAGGCAGAATTTACGCCCAAAACAATCCAGACAAAAGAAGAACGCGCGAACCTGGTTTATGCTATGAAGGTAAAAGTTAAAAACGATGGCTTTATTAAGATTGGGATGTATGGAGAAGTAAAACTCCATTGAAAGTTATGTGTTATGAGTTATGAGTGATGAGTTATGAGTGATGAGTGATGAGTGATGAGTTAGTGGTGAGTTGTGAGTTCTTAATACGTTATGAGGTATGCGTTATGATATATGAGTTGTGTGTTTGGGGTGAGTAGTTTATGGTGAATGGTTAGTTGTGGGAAATTAATTGTGAGATATGAATTGTTAGGTATTAGTTGTTGAATATTAGCTGCGTGATATTAGCTGCGTGATATTAGCTGTGAGATATTAGCTGCGAGATATTAGCTGCGAGATATTGGCTGTGAGATATTAGCTGCGAGATATTAGCTGTGAGAGTTTGGCTGTGAGAGTTTAGTAGTTAGTGGTGGATGTTTGGTGATGGTTATATAAAAGGAGAGAGAAATGAGTTTTTAATTGGGATGAGACGCCAGGGTTCCACAACCCCCGATAGGAGGTTGACTTCGAATAGCCCGGGGTGATAACCCGGGTGTTGAGTTCGCATAACCCGGAGTTATCACCCTGGGGGGATGAAAAAATTATAAGGTCATGAAACCAGTAATAGCAAAAAATCTCACGAAAAAATACGGTAAGAGCAAAGCTGCAATTGTTGCTGTTAACGATATCTCTTTTGAAGTTGAGCCGGGTGAGTTATTTGGTATCATTGGTCCTGATGGGGCGGGTAAAACTTCTTTGATCCGTATGCTGACAACCCTCTTGCTGCCAGATAATGGCTCCGCAAAAGTCGATGGTTTTGATGTGGTGAAAGACTATAAAGCCATCAGGCAGCGGGTAGGTTATATGCCCGGCCGGTTTTCATTATACCAGGATCTGAGCGTTGAAGAAAATCTCCGTTTTTTTGCAACGATATTTAATACAACAGTTGAAGAAAACTATGAACTCATCAGGGATATATATCAACAGATAGAACCTTTTAAAAACCGGAAGGCAGGAAAACTTTCAGGTGGTATGAAACAAAAACTGGCCCTCAGCTGCGCTCTTATTCATCGCCCGTCTGTATTGTTCCTGGATGAACCTACTACCGGTGTTGATGCAGTTTCCCGCAAAGAGTTTTGGGAAATGCTCCGGCAACTTAAGTCGCAGGGCATCACTATCCTAGTTTCGACTCCTTATATGGATGAAGCCGCCATCTGTGACCGGGTTGCCCTGATGCAGTCTGGATCCATCATGTCTCTCAATACCCCACAGGAAATTGTGAACGATTTCAAACATCCGCTGCTTGCTATCAGGTCCGCAGAAATGTTCCGTTTACTGAAAGATGCCAAAACTTTTGAGCAGGTCATCGATGTCTATCCTTTTGGAGAATATCATCATGCCGTTATGAAGGAGCCTGGAACCATAGAATCGTTTCGCAATTATCTCCGGTCTTTTCATCACAATGAGCTGGAGATAAAGGAACAAAAAGCAAATATCGAAGACTGTTTTATTGCCCTGATGAAAACTGGTTGAAGCGATTGACCTTATACCATTGATACAATGAATATTCAAACAATGACCAAAGCAGCATAGATTAAAGAAACATCGACTAACACAACATCGACTAACACAACATCGACTAAGGCAACATCGACTAACGCAACATCGACTAACGCAACATCGACTAACACAACTAGACTAACACAACATACACTAGAGAAAAACAGACTAGCGAAAAACATCCAATCAAAGCGATGAAAGAAGCAATGATCATCGAAATAAAAACCATCGAAACAAAGGCCATCGAATAATACCACCTGACGAAAGAAAAATTATAAAAAATTAGTATGCCAGAATCCATCATATCGGTTGAGCAGTTAACCAAGAGGTTTAATGATTTCACTGCGGTGGATGCCATTTCATTTTCGGTAGAAAAAGGAGAGATTTTCGGCTTTCTCGGCGCGAATGGAGCTGGTAAAACGACCGCCATGCGTATGTTATGCGGCTTGTCGATTCCAACTTCCGGCAAAGGTTCTATCGCAGGCTTTGATATCTACAAACAAACTGAAATGATCAAAAAAAATATCGGCTACATGAGCCAGAAATTTTCCTTATACGAAGATCTTACTGTTCGTGAGAACATTCGCTTTTTTGGAGGGATATATGGTAAGTCAAACGAATTCATAAAAACAAAAACCGCGCACCTGCTTACCGATCTGAACCTCGCAGGTGAAGCAGACAAGCTCGTCGGATCACTTCCGCTGGGATGGAAACAAAAGCTGGCATTTTCCGTTGCGATCTTTCACGAACCAAAAATTGTATTTCTCGATGAGCCCACCGGAGGTGTAGACCCGGTAACCCGCCGTGAATTCTGGAACATGATCTACGAAGCTGCCGAGGCAGGCATCACGGTTTTTGTGACCACACATTATATGGATGAAGCTGCTTACTGTAACCGTGTATCAATAATGGTTGATGGAAGAATTGAAGCCTTGAATACACCGGCCGGACTAAAAAATCAATTCAATGCATCATCTATGGATGAAGTGTTTTTAAAATTAGCGAGAAATGCGCGTAGAGCTGAGTTATGAGTTATGAGTTATGAGTTATGAGTGAGTTATGAGTTATGAGTGAGTGATGAGTGATGAATTATGAAAAGAATACGAATAAGCAACTCATCAATGACCAACTCATAACTCATAACTCACTCATAACTCATCACTCATAACTCATAATTATATTAAAGGGTTTTATATAAAAACATGAAATGAAACAATACGCCTCGTTCGTTAAAAAAGAATTTTTTCATATTCTCCGTGATAAGCGCACGTTGTTTATCCTGCTGGCAATGCCGGTCGTGCAGATCATCATCTTTGGTTTTGCATTGTCGAACGAAGTAAAAAACGCACGTATCGTGGTTTTTGATCAATCGGGCGACCAGTTAACTCAACGAATAGCCGAAGCTTTTAACAACAGCGTGTATTTCGATATAGAAGCCACTGTACATTCTTACCAGGACATAGAAAAACTATTTAAAAAAAGCAACATCAAGCTTGCCATAGTATTTCCGCCCAATTTTCAAGACGATTTCGGTCATTTCAACACCGCATCTGTTCAATTGATCAATGATGCCTCTGATCCGAATGTTGCTACTACTCTTACCAATTATGCGACAAACATCATCAGCGATTTTCAGAATAATATTACAAACAACAGAAAACTCCCTTATACGATCCGGATAGAACAACGCATGTTGTATAACCCCCAGCTGAAGGCTGCTTATAATTTCGTTCCGGGAGTAATGGCCATGGTGCTGATGTTGGTCTGTACCTTGATGACCGCTATCACCATAGTAAAAGAAAAAGAAACAGGCACCATGGAAATTTTGCTGGTATCACCAATACAACCTTTCCGGATTATCATTGCAAAAGCAACACCATACCTGATTTTGTCGATGGTGAATATTTTCAGCATCCTTTTATTAAGTGTTTTTGCATTGGAAGTGCCCATAAATGGAAGCCTGATGCTACTGTTGCTGGAAAGCATTTTATTTACGCTTACCTGTCTCGCATTCGGTTTGCTGATCTCATCTTCTACCGACTCCCAGCAAACCGCCATGTTTATTTCCTTAACCGGGATGTTTCTTCCCACATTAATGTTAAGCGGATTTATGTTTCCTATTGAAAATATGCCACTGCCTTTGAGGGTCATCAGTAACCTTGTACCGGCCCGCTGGTATTATTCAATTGTAAAAGATGTGATGATCAAAGGCGCCGGTTTTTCAGCGATCTGGAAAGAAACTGCTATACTGGCCGCTATGTTGTTGGTGTTACTGGGAATCAGCATTAAAAAATTTAAAACCAGGTTAGCATGAGAACTTTAAAATTTTTATTGCAGAAGGAGTTCCGGCAGATTTTTAGAAATCCTTCGATAATCAGGATAATCTTTATCATGCCCCTGGTTCAGCTCATAATCCTTCCCCTGGCCGCTGATTATGAAATAAAAGATGTCCGGATCACCATCATCGATCATGATCATTCTTCCTACTCAAGGCAGCTGACTGACCGCATTACTGCCTCAGGCTATTTTTTATTGCAAAATAATGCTGACTCTTACCGGCAAGCACTGGTGGATATAGAAGATGACAAGGCCGATCTTGTGCTTGAAATTCCGGCAAGCTTTGAAAAAACAATCATAAGGGAAAATGAGGCCTCGCTCTATGTTGCCTTGAACGCAATTAATGGCTCAAGGGCAGGTCTTGGCGGAGGTTATCTGCAGTCGATTGTGCAGGAATACAACCGTGAGCTGCGATTGAAATGGATACATCTGCCAAAGTTTGATACTGAACCAAACATAAAGGTGCTCGCTACAAACTGGTTCAATCCCTCACTCAATTATAAACTTTTTATGGTGCCTGGTATCCTTGTGGTACTGGTTACCATGGTAGGGTCTTTCCTGGCTTCCCTTAACATCGTAAAAGAAAAGGAAATTGGTACTATTGAGCAGATCAATGTAACACCCATTAAAAAACATGAATTCATCCTGGGCAAATTGATTCCATTTTGGGTATTGGGGCTTGTTATTTTAAGTCTTGGCTTAATAGTAGGTTGGCTGGCCTATGGCATTGTTCCTGCGGGCAGTTTTCTAACCATCTATGTGTTTGCGGCGGTGTACTTACTGGCCGTTCTAGGCCTTGGATTACTTGTTTCCACATATACCAGCAACCAGCAACAGGCAATGCTGATCTCCTTTTTCCTGATGATGATATTTATCTTATTGGGTGGATTATATACCCCTATCGACTCTATGCCTTACTGGGCGCAGTTGATAACAAAACTGAATCCTGTCACCTATTTCATAGAAGTGATGCGGATGGTGGTTCTTAAAGGCAGTGGGTTGAAGGATGTTTCAGGTCATATCCTCACAATGCTGTTATTTGCGTTTGTCCTAAATGGTTGGGCGATTATTAACTACCGGAAGAGAAGTTAACGATCTGGCACAATTTTTTGACAACTTTGGTATGCTTAAACCCTGCCTGCTCTTTCAATTTTTACTGATATTTTTTGCTATTTCTGTTTTTGGCCAGGCTACCAACAGTTATCCCTATGCGCTGGTGGCAGGTGGATCCAAGGGGATAGGGTACGGGATAGCAGAAGCGCTTGCGAAACGAAAATTCAACTTAGTACTGGTTGCAAGGGATCTTGACACTCTCAAAAAGGCAAAACAGTTGCTGGAAAACGAATACAAAGTGGTTGTGGATATTCTGTCTTATGACCTTAGTAAAGATGAATCCGTAGCTGCTGTTTCAGAATATTGTTTATCACGAAAATTACCTTTGCGTATGTTGTGCAATGTAGCAGGTATCGGGGGGGCAAGAGATTTTCTGAAGCTGCCGCTGGATTCACTTCATTATATGATTGATCTGAATATCAAATCGGGCATTTCGCTGGTTATGAATTTACTGCCGCTGCTTGAACAGAACGCACCATCCTATATTTTGAATGTCGGCAGTATGGCGGGATTAGCCCCGATTCCTCAAAAAAATCTGTATTCTGCTACCAAATCTGCGATGACATTCTTCTCCTATTCATTGAAATACCAACTAAAAGATAAAGATATCAGTGTGAGTTGTCTTGCCCCCGGGCCGGTCTTTACAAAGCCTGAAATTATCGTTGATACAAAAAAGCGTTTGGGATTCATTGGAAAGATGATGGCAGTTCCCCCAAAAAAGGTAGGGGAGAGCGCGGTACGTCAAACCTTGAATGGCAAAATGATAATTGTTCCAGGAACTCTATCCAAAATCTTTTCGGGCCTTCTTCGTTTTATGCCAAGAGGATGGGCGGCAGCGTTATATGACACGATCGGAGGATGAGTCGAGAGTTATGAGTTATGAGTGAGTTATGAGTGAGTTATGAGTGAGTTATGAGTGAGTTATGAGTTGTTTAGTTATGAATGTTGGGTTATATGATTAACTCATCACTTGTGATTCCCACTCATCACTCACTCATAACTCATAATTCATAACTCATAACTCTTATTCGTACCATTTTTCTTGCGGATAGGACTCATTAATGATCACTGGTTGACCGATCTTTGGGGTGGTGATATTTTGGCTGAGCTTTTCTGCCGCCAGCTTGAGTCTTTTGACGGGTTCATTCCAGGGATGCAGAGCCAGCGCAAATTTTGACCAGTGAACAGGCATCAACCATTTCGCCTGGAGATCTTTGGCCGCCTGGGCCGTTTGCTCGGGCATCATGTGTATCATAGGCCACATATCATTGTATTGACCGCACTCGAGTAAAGCCAAATCAAAAGGTCCAAACCGCTCGCCAATTTCTTTAAAAAAAGAATCATAACCGGAATCTCCACCCGCGAAGATGGTATAGCCTGCCAGGCCGATTACAAAAGAAGACCACAAACTGCCATTACGTTTTAGGCCGCGCCCTGAAAAATGTCTGGCCGGACAGGCAGTCAGGTTAATGTCACCAAAAGACGCTGATTCCCACCAATCGAGTTCTGTAACCGGGATTCCGGGCAATAGTTCTTCAAGCCTTTCCCCAACCCCCAACGATGTGCAAACTGATTTTATCTTTGGGGCAAGCTCTTTGATTGTATGAACATCGAGATGATCATAGTGGTCATGCGTAATAATCAGTACATCAATGCCCGGCATGTCATCTGCCGAATAATTGTTTGCGCCATCAAAAGACTTTACCATAAATGAAAACGGGGATGCATAGCCGCTGAATCCAGGATCAACCAGGATGTTTTTGCCTTTATAATGTACCAGGTAAGACGAGTGACCGAACCAGACAACAACGGGTGTTGCAGATGATAATGTTTTCAGATTGGTTTTGACAATTGGCAGCGTGTGATCAGGCCTTGAAGAATTCGGTCGATTCAATGATTTCCGAATCATTGTAATATAGGAGACATCATCCGGTTTCATTTTTGTTGGACTCAGATTCGCAAAGGATCCGTTCTTATAATTCCTTGAATTATTTATTCTTTGAGCTCGCCTGAATCTGGTTGTATCGTTGTTCATTTATGGTATGACGTTAAAGTCTGAGAAATATTTTAAAGTAGCTCAGTTGTTATAAAATAACATTAATTGTGATAGAATTACTTATAATAATTCGTTTAATTAATCGGGATACCAATTATAATTACCGGATACCAATTAAAGTTAATTATCCGTAGCTGATTGTTTGTTTTCTCTACCTTATATTTATTTAAAACGTTTGAGCCATGAGAAAGTCGACCGTTGCCATGATTGCATTTTTGTTGGTTGCAGTCACAGCTTCATCCCAGCAAACTGATTTCAGGAAAGATAAGCATCGTCCCCAGTTCCATTTCTCTCCAAAAAAGTTCTGGATGAACGATCCCAATGGTATGGTTTATTACAATGGAACTTATCATTTGTTTTTCCAGCACTATCCTGAAAAAACAGTCTGGGGCCCGATGCATTGGGGACACGCTACCAGCAAAGACATGATTCTTTGGGTAGAACAGCCTATTGCGCTTTATCCTGATTCTCTTGGGTGGATCTTTTCCGGTAGTGCGGTGATAGACTTTAATAATACCAGCGGTTTTGGAAAAAACGGTAAGCCGCCGATGGTCGCTATTTTTACGCATCACAACGATCCGCTGGAGAAGCTCAAACAAAATAATCATCAATACCAGAGCATTGCCTATAGCCTGGATGAAGGTAAAACATGGACCAAATATGCCGGTAATCCTGTTTTGAAAAGTCCTGGCATTCCAGACTTCAGGGACCCCAAGGTGATGTGGTATGAAGAAAGCAAAAACTGGATTATGACCCTGGCAGTGAAGGACAGGATTCAATTTTATTCATCACCAGATCTGAAAAAATGGACCATGCTTTCCGAATTTGGCGAAAAATTTGGGGCCCATGGCGGTGTCTGGGAATGCCCGGATCTTTTTCAGCTATCTTATGAGAATGGGAAGAAATGGGTGCTGCTGGTCAGTATAAACCCTGGCGGACCTAACAGCGGATCAGTAACCCAGTATTTTACAGGTGAGTTTGATGGAAGGGTGTTTAATCCAACCGATACACTTACCCGTTGGATGGATGTTGGCCCGGATAATTATGCAGGTGTAACTTTTTCGAACACGGGTAATCGCCGGATCCTCATGGGATGGATGAGCAACTGGGACTATGCTAATGAAGTGCCTACCCGGGAATGGCGAAGTGCAATGACGATACCTCGTGAGCTTGGATTAACAAATATCAGTGGCAAACCGATTCTCACTTCGAAGCCTGTTGATGAAACTAAAGTACTTCTGGGAAAACAGTTTAAAGCACCGTCAATAAAAATAAATGGGACTTATGATCTTGGCTCTAAAGCTGGTAGTAATTTGAAAGGTTTATACCAGTTATATTTCGAAGCTGATGCCGATAGCGATGTACGCGTCAAACTTTCGAACAATGTCAATCAATATGTAACCATCGGATATGATCATGGCAAAAATGAATTTTATATTGATCGTACAAATTCTGGTCAGCAAATATTTAATAAAAATTTTTTTAAACGTTCTGTTGCAACAAGAAATAGTAAAGCTCAAAAAATAAAAATGAATCTATTTGTTGATCATGCTTCTGCCGAATTATTTGCAGACGATGGTACGACAGTGATGACCGCCATATTCTTTCCTGATGAGATTTTCAAAAAGTTGGTCGTTGAATCGAAAGGGGAAATAGAAAACGTTATTATTTCGGAACTGAAAACTCTTCAGGAGTGATGAGTGATGAGTTATGAGTTATGAGTTATGAGTTATGAGTTATGAGTGATGAGTTATGAGTGATGAGTGAGTTGATGAGTTGATGAGTTAAGAGTGATGTTAGTGTGTGAGTGGTATGTAAGTGAGAAGAGTATTAGCCATTAGTTCTGGGTTGAAGCTATGGTGTTAATACCGGAAGTTTTCAAAATTAAACGTGTTCCTGATACCGCGTGGGTAGTAATTTAGAGTAAAATAGAATTATTTTATGAGTGAATCAGATGGACCGATTATGCGAAAATCATTTTCCTTTGGAGTAAGGATAATAAACCTTTATAAAATACTTAATAAAAAATACAACGAATATACATTAGGCAAACAATTGCTCCGCTGCGGGACTTCAATAGGGGCAAATGTTCGGGAAGCTCAGAATGCTGAAAGCAAAAACGATTTCATACACAAGATGGGAATAGCATAAAAAGAAACCGGCGAGATTACTCATCACTCATAACTCATAACTTCTTCACGGCTTGACAACTACCGATTTCGTGCTCACACTAAATCCACTAAAGCATCCCGTAACATTCGGCCCTTTAACGTTGCCGATAAGTTCAACTGGTGTTGAGAAGGGGCCATCGTTATTGCGGGCCTTATTGAAGCTATCCCAAAATGTATATACTTCACGCGAGACGCTAATCATATAATAAGTAACAAGTTCGTTATAGTTAAAGCCATAAGGCTGTGTGAGTTTCAGGTATTGCCCGTTCGTTAAATCATCTGTACCGTTTATGCGGCGGTTGTTTGATAAGGCGCCCCAACCGAATCCATCCCTGTTTTTATTCTGGCGCCAGTAAAATAATTGCCTGTTGCCAATAGTATCAGGGTCCTTGTAACTTACTGTCACCCTTGCTTTCGGGATGTTTCCTTCTGCTTCGTCAATATAAGAATGTCCGGTGGTTAAACTGTCGATGGTAACTATTGAAGGCAGGGTTGTGACTGCAGAATAATTTTTACCTTCGGAGCTTATTTCAAGCAGGTAATATTTGCCAGGCTTCGCAATCAAACCTGTTGGACCGGTGCGTAAAGTCGCAACGGTTCTTTGATCAACATACAATCCCTGCCGGTATTCTGGTGGTATTCCTGAATTATTTGTTTCTTCCAGTACTATTCTGGATGATGAATTCCATTTGTAAGTTCCATCCCCATTACTCTCACCTTCTGTAATTGTAACCTGTGCATTGCTCACAGCCACACCCTGGAAGTCGGGAGAAAAATAATCCATGCTTTTGGTCAGGATTACATAGTTATACTCTGGCATCAGGTTGTTAATATAGGCTTCGACTATCAGTTGCGGTTCATTATCCTTCAAATCAATTACAATATCCTTTTCGCATGATGAAATTAATCCCATCATCAGCATTGCGCTGAGCAGGTTGAGTCTTGTCGAAGTAACAAACAGACGGTGTAAAACAATATTCATTAGCCAAATTTGAAGTTCCATGTTACGCTAGGTAACACTGGAAATAAATAAACCTTTTTTCCTTTGATCTGTTTTTCAACCCGTTCGATATCGAGGTATATAAAATATGGATTTGCCCTGTTGTAGATATTATAAATGCTGAAATTCCAGCTGCTTCTTAAACCTTTGATCTTGTCTGGCCGGTGTGTATAAACGAATGCAATGTCCATCCGATGATAAGCCGGCATTCTGTAATCATTGATCTTACTGTATTGATCAACTGTTGTGAAGATATAGTGACCATCTATGCGATTAAATCCCATGTTATAGGTATATCTGCCTACCGGCATAGTGATGGCATTGCCGGTTCCGTAAACAAATACCGCAGATCCTTCCCAATGTTTGTTAATCTTATAACTCGCCACCAGGCTCAGATCATGTGTGCGGTCGTACCGATAGGGAAAGGCCTGGCCATCGTTCATCTCTGAAAATTTTCTTTCAGCCCGGCTCAGAGTATAGCCAACCCAACCGGTCAGTCTGCCATATTTTTTCTGAACCAATAATTCGATGCCATAGGCTCTGCCTTTGCCGAAAATCATTTCGTTTTCAAGATTCTGGTTGAGCAACAATTGGGCACCAGGCTTGAATTCAATCTGGTTTGTCATTTCCTTGTAATAAGCTTCCACACTAACTTCCAGCTTTCTTCCAAAAAGGTCAACATAGTATCCGCCAGCGACCTGCTGTGCCTGGGCAGGTTTTATGCGACGGCTGCTGGGAATCCACAAATCACTTGGAAAAGTTGCTGCACTTGTGGTAGCAAGATGCAGGTACTGGATAGTGCGTGTATATGACAATTTAACACCCGAAGTTGGTGATAATTTATAGAGCATATTGAGTCGGGGCTCCGGATAATAATACTGCACGATACGATCCCCTTTTCCAAAAACTTCATTTGTGCCGGAAGGCAGGCCATCATCCTGGTAGATAATATTTTGTGTTGGACCCACCTGGCTGAAATAACTGTAACGTAAGCCAGCAACAACATTAAGCTTGTCAGTAATATCTACATCCGTGCTCAGGTAAGCTGCAGCCTCGTGTGCATATTGATTGTTAATCTTTGAATCAAAGTTTTGTTCGCCGGCGGCCAGTCCACCTGCGCCGGGGTTGAAGCGGTGCCAGGTATATTGCAGACCACCTTTAAGCCTCAGCCATTTATTAGCATTATAGCTCCAGTCATTTTTTAACTGGTAGTCATGTAATCCGGAAGCAAACATCACATTGTTTGTACTGAAACCGAACCGGCTGTTAAGATCAAATTTGTTGTAGATCAGAGATAACTGTTGTTTCAGTCTTTTGTTTATCTGTTGTTTCCAGGTGAGTCCGGCGAGCCTGTTTCCCCAATCGGCTCTAAATGAACGCGTACCTTCTTTGTCGTAATCCAGGTAGCTGAACCTGTCCTGGCCGGTATAAAAAGTGAAATCGAGCGAATTCTTTTTGTTGAGTATGTAATCAATCTTGCCATTAAAATCATAAAAATAATACCCGTTATCACCAATACGTTCTCTGGCCACCAGTTTTCCGATCTGGTCTATATATGTCCTGCGCCCGCTGATCATGATGGAAGATTTTCCTTTAACGATCGGAGCTTCAACGGCGATTCTTGAAGCAATCAAACCTAATCCACCGGTTATTTTTAACGAGTCTTTGTTTCCGTCTCTCGATTCAACTGCTATTACGGAACTTAACCTGCCACCATATTCTGCGGGCATGCCGCCTTTGATAACTTCAACATTTTTTATCGCTTCGCCATTAAACACACTAAAAAACCCAAGCAGGTGATTCGGGTTGTACACCGGGATACCATCGAGTAAAACCAGGTTCTGATCAGGCCCACCGCCACGTACATAAATACCCGCGCTTGCTTCGCCACCACTTTTTATACCCGGCAATAAAGTGATGGTTTTCATCGGGTCTGTTTCACCGAGAATCACCGGCAGTTTCCTGATTTGAGCAATGCCTAATACCTGTGAACTCATTTGTGCCCGATGAAGACGCTGGCTCGCTGTTACAGTCACATTTCCTAACATGCTTTGGCGCAGGTGCAAAATAATTTTGATGATAGTATCGTTATATAAGCGGAGGTTTAAATTTGAATTATGATGTCCGACAGCAGTTATTGCAATCTGGTATTGACCCTTTGATAATCGAATTGTGGCGCGGCCGTTTGAATCGGCAACAATCTTTAATTCACCTATACTAATGTTCGCATGACTCAAAATATTCAGTGCATCATCGGTCACATCTAATTGTAGCCGGTAATCCTGAGCCGTGGCCGATAGTGGAACGGCAACCAATAGCAGTAAGACAAGGCAATTCACTAAAGAATTGACCAATTTGGTTACTCTCATGTTGGAGCGTAGTTATCCGTACGCGATTTCTCGCATCCGGTTTTTGTTTAAGATTGGAAAGGGGGTAGACTGCTAATGTACAAATGTTTTCCTGTTTTCAAAATGTCCTGGATATTAAATTCACTTTTAGCCAGTCTTTGAATTTACTTTAAACCAGTCTTTGAATTCAACTTAAGCCAGTCTTTGGTCAGGATTCCAATTTTCGAACAGGATTTTACCAGTGCTTAGTTCAGAGTTTCACCTTCTGGCCTGATTTTGCGGCCGCATAAATCGCATCAATTATTTTAAGGTCCTTTAGTCCTTCCTCCCCATCAACCGGAACAATTGGTTTTTTATTTTCAAGGATAATCGCCGACATCTCATCCATTTGGACTGTTTGGTGAGTCACATGTGGATGGGTGAGCTCTCCTTTATTCGTCTTTGCTTTGATCGGTCCGTAGCCTGTCGAAGGTTGCATTTCTGCGAATCCGTTTTCTCCGTTAAGAAAAAAGCGGTCGAGGTTATTCATAGTATAGGTAGACAGGCAGGAAGCAACTGCACCACCCGGAAATCCAAACTGGAATTGTATCGTTTCGTCAACTCCTTCTTTAAACTTTACAGTGTCAGTTTTTGTTTCCTGTGCTGTGACCCAAACAGGCTCTTCACCAATCATATAACGGGCACCATTAACCGCATATATTCCTATGTCCATCATAGATCCTCCACCGGCAAGTTTTTTGTTAAGCCTCCATTGTGTTGGATCGCCAATTCTGAATCCACAAAGACCCTGGAAAAACAATGCTTTACCAATTTCTCCCGCCTTGCGCATCCTGATTATCTCCAGTGTTTTTGGTTCAAAATGCATGCGGTATCCTACCAGTAATTTTACATTTGCTTTTTTACAGGCATCAACCATTTCCTGGCCTTCTTTAGCATTCAGAGCCATAGGCTTTTCACAAATAGCATGTTTGCCGGCTTTTGCCACGCGTATCACCTGTTCCTTATGTAAACCATTGGGCGTGATTACATATACGGCATCTATATCAGGATTGGATTTTATATTATCGAAGTTTTCATAGTTGTAACAATTCTTTTCGGGGATACTGTATTTCGCCTGCCAGTCTTTTATTTTGGAAGGGGTTCCGCTGATAACCCCAACAAGTTTTGCTTTCTTACAATCTTTCATAGCATCAGCAACCCTGCTTCCATAACTGCCAAGTCCCATTATAGCAACGCGCAGAATTGGCCCCTGGTAAGTTTCTTCAAATATTTCATTTTGTTTTGCCAAAGCTTCAACCGGGAAAAAAGGTATAGCGAGTGCAGAAGCTGATAATTGCTGCAGAAAGTGACGGCGTGACTTCATGAAGTTTGAATTTTTAATTAAATTTTTAATTAGAAGTTTTGAAGATGGCGATTGATGCCGGCTTTTCTGGATTGGCTTTTGACACCAGCTTGTGATGCCAGATGTTTATGCTGGATTTTGATATTGGCTTTAACGACAGCTTCCTATTTAAGCGTTTGCTGATTGCGATTACAATTGTCCAACAAAATAAGAATTTATCATCATAACAGCCGATATCAAATTGTGCAATTCCCGGACCTAAAATTCAAATTTTCAATTTTGTTCAATAGTTATATTCGAATAGGATGATCCTCACGGCGTTTCATGCCCACGATTTTATGGGTACCGCCCATCTATGAAGTTCTATTCGTGGCGTCACCTGCCCGAACAACTGCGGCGTTTCTTAGGCCGGGTTTCATCCGCGAGGTTTCATCCGCTGCCTTTCATCGGTCACGTTTCATTCGCGATTTTCATCCGCCCGTTTTAACACCCGGGGTTTCACTCCGGGTTATGCGAAGTCAACCCCTATCTGGGTTGTAGGCATGACGGTTCATGAAAATTAATAACTCAGATCCTGCACAATTCTAAATTATCACTGATAACTCATACATTCAAACTCACCACTCACAACTCGCCACTAGTCAAACGGTCTTTCCACCTGCTGACTTGCCAGGTTATAAACGTCGCCGCCGGAAAGTATATGTACTATGATGTGCTCAACAGAAATTGGCATTCTGTCCTCGATTTCAGGCAGGTTTGTATATGATATTGTTTTGCCATTAAGCACAGTTACTATACCGGAGCCGATAACCAGGAACTTGTTCCCACCGGATATAATAATACCCGTGTCTTCTGCGAGCCCGATTCCAAGAATGCCGGGTTGAACAGCTACTGCCTGGGCGAGCCTGTTAAATCTCCCTCTTTTTTCGAAATGGGTATCTATGATAACGTTGGAGATAAGATTAAAACCGGTGGTAAACTTTATTTCGCCTTTGAGATGAGCCCTTGTGGCGTTACCATCATAGATCATTGTGCCGCCCATAGCCATGGCACCGGCGCTGGTACCCGCAACTACAAAGGCTTCGTGCAGATACCTGCTCCTGATCCTTTCCATAAGTTTCGTACCGCCAAAAATCGACGATAAACGAAGCTGGTCGCCACCTGTAAAGATTACGCAATTGCACTCATTGATACGATCCAGGTTTTCGGCAGTGTCAACCTGTTCACGAGAGGTGATAAAAAGATGCTCTACATCCATGCAGCCAAGTTTCAGGAAAGCATCCCGGTAGCTAATTTCCATTTGTTCGGGAAAGGACGAAGCGGTTGTGATCAGCTCGATCTTTGGAATACCGTGTTGAGCCACAAGCGTAATTATCCTCCGGAGAATACCTTCTTCAAAAAAATCGAATCGCTTTTTGCTGGCTGCTCCCTGTTTGTAATTAACACCCTTATCTTCAGCACCTCCAATCGCCACCAGATAACCCTTGATTTTTGCCATAGTTCATTTAATCGTTTACTGAACATTTTGGATAAGTCCTGTAAAAATACAAACCCTCTTTAAACCATCCTTCCCCTGTTTGAAATAACTCACCACTCACCACTCGCCACTCACAACTCTTTGAACCATCCTTCCCTGGTTTGTAATCTGCCTTAGAAAAAGATTTAACAAAGAAATTTGCGGCCCTATTATGTGGAAATAATTTTAATTTAATGCTCAGATCTCCCTAAAAACCTAATAAATGTGGAAGCCCTGCGGGTAATTGCAGTTGGTATACAATTTTAGCTGTTAACTCTCGAAATTGCCATTTATGAAAGTGCTTGAAATCAGAGCCACTGAAGGACCAAATTATTGGTCTGTCAAGCGGGAGCAGCTTGTGGTAATGCTGCTTGATCTTGAAGAAATGGAACACAAACCTACCAATCTCATCCCCGGATTTTTTACCAGATTACAAAACCTGATGCCTTCACTTTATGAACATCGATGTTCCAGGGGAGTGCCGGGTGGATTTTTATTCCGTGTAAAGGAGGGTACCTGGATGGGCCATGTGATGGAACATGTTGCCCTTGAGTTGCAAACAATGGCTGGTCTGAAAGCCAGCTTCGGACAGACCAGGGGCATTGGTGAACCAGGCAAATACCATGTAGTTTTCGAATACGATGAAATTAATGCAGGGAAATATGCGGCAGAAGCTGCCTTCAGGATCACAAGCGCTTTGATTGATGATACAAGCACTTTGATTGATGATCTTAATTTTGATATCAGGGCGGAAGTGGAAGCGATCAGGGCCATAGCCTGTAAAAACAAACTGGGTCCAAGCACTTCTTCATTGGTTGCTGAAGCTAAGAGAAGAAACATACCAGTTATCCGGCTGGATGACAATGCACTCATTCAATTTGGTTACGGCGCTGCTCAGCGCCGGATTGAAGCTACGCTGGCATCTACTACCTGCAGCATAGCAGTTGACCTGGCAGGGTGCAAGGCAGCTACCAAAAACATTTTAAGGTCAGGCTATATTCCTGTGCCGGAAGGCAGAAAGTTCAGCTCAGAAGAAGAACTGAAGGAGATCTGCGAAGAACTCGGATTTCCGTTGGTGATCAAGCCTGTCGATGGCAACCAGGGCAATGGAGCTACAACTGATATCAGAAATTTTGATGAAGCATCAGCTGCTTTCAAAATAGCAAAAGGCTTTTCTTCAAACCTGATCTGTGAAAAATTTATCATTGGTTCAGATTTTCGCATCCTGATCATCAATTTCAAATTCGAAGCAGCGGCTCTTAGAACGCCAGCAAGAATAACCGGCGATGATATTCATACGATAAACGAACTTATCAGCGTAGCCAATGAGGATCCGGACAGGGGGGACGGGCATGAGAATTCTCTCACAAAAATCAGTATCGATGAAGTGACCCTGAATTTCCTGAAACATCAGCAACTGGATCTCTCTACAGTGCTTCCAATTATGCAGGAAGTTTTTCTTAAACCTACTGCCAATCTCAGTACCGGCGGTACTGCTGAAGATGTTACCGAATTGGTACATCCGGATAATATAAAATTATTTGAAAGGGTGGCCCGGATCATGAACCTGGATATTTGCGGTATTGATGTGATCGCGCCTTCACTGGCCGAGCCTATAACAGATAACGGCGGTTCGATCATTGAGGTAAATGCCGCCCCTGGTTTTCGTATGCACCTGAATCCAACTATCGGCAAAAGACGCAACGTAGCAAAACCGGTATTGGATATGCTATTTCCGGATGATAACAATGGCCGAATTCCAATTATTGCAATCACAGGTACAAATGGTAAAACCACAACCACGAGGCTGATTGCACATATAACCAAACAAGCTGGTTATCGTGTTGGATTTACAACCACCGATGGAATTTATATAGATGATCAGATGATTTTGAAGGGTGATTGTACAGGTCCTGTATCGTCAAAAGCTGTCTTAAAGGATTCATATGTAAACATGGCTGTTCTTGAATGTGCAAGAGGAGGCATCTTAAGAGGTGGACTTGGGTTTGATCAATGCGATATCGGTATCGTCACCAACATTGCAAGTGATCATCTAGGTATGGGAGGAATCGATTGCCTGGAAAAACTTGCCCGCGTAAAGGCAACAGTCGTTGAATCAGTAAAACCCGGAGGTTATGCAATCCTGAATGCGGATGATGACCTCGTTTTTGCCATGCTTGAAAATCTTCGCTGTAATATTGCCTTGTTTTCGATGAATCCTGATAGTCAGCGGATAGCTGATCATATCCATCGTGGAGGTATGGCGGCTATTTATGAAAATGACTTTATTACTATTCTGAATGGAAAGATGAGATTTCGTATTGGCCGGGTAAGCCAGATGCCGATCACATTCTCAGGAGCAGCAACCTTTAATATTGCAAACGTACTTGCTGCATCACTTGCAACATTTATTCAAAAGATTCATCCCCGTGATATTTTTGGTGCTTTGCTCAGCTTCATTCCCTGCCCGGAAACAATCCCCGGACGCATGAATGTATTTGAGTTTCATGATCATAAAGTTATTGTAGACTATGCGCATAATCCGCACAGCGTGCAAGCCATAGCTTCCTTTATCAACTCTCTGCCTGCAACCCGGAAGATCGGCGTTATCACCGGAGTAGGCGACAGGCGCAAGCAGGACATCAAAGCAATCGGGACGGAAGCAGCTAAGATTTTTGATGAAATCATAATCAGGCATGATGATGATATGAGAGGGCTCAGTAAAACAGAGCTTGATAGCTTGATCAGCGAGGGAATCAAAGAGGTTGATCCTTCAAAAAAAATTACTATCATAGATTCCGAATTACAAGCGGTTGAAGAGGTATTAAAAAACCACATCTCAGGATCAGTTTCTGTTATTTTAACAGACAATATCAAAGCAGTCGTAACAAAACTTAAGGGAGTTATGATAAAGAGAGATATGAATCATGAGGAAGAGAGATATGAATTATGAGTTATGAATTATGAAAAAAGATTGTGAATTATGAATGATATGATACAACCGGTTAAAAATAAATTATGATTTTGTTATGTGGTTGTTGATTGGATCATTGGCATGATTATGTTTAAGTAGCACAATCCCTAACATTATGATCCATATCACAATGCCGGCAAAAAACAATCGCAGGCCTTGTAAACTATTTACTGCTACTCCTGCAACGATGATTACTATAGCTGCAACAACTATTGCAAACCCAATCCATGCTGTCCATCGCGGTAATTTGGCCGTTTGCAAAATCGAAACTGACCAGCTCAATATAGCAAGGCAGAACGAGGCTGAATAGATATAATCAAATGCATGATTCACTGCAAAGCTGTACTGAAGGATGGGTTTTAAGGTTGCGATCGTTTCAGGGTTTGCGTCCTGATAATTTTGGAGAAACAAGGGCAGAGCAATTCCATTGGTTGTTGCAGCGAGGAGCACCGCCATGAGAGCAACCGAGACAGTTACAAAACCAAGCATGGAGAAAAAGTCACCTGTCCCGAGCTTACGCGTTAAACCCCAGAATCCGATCCATCCAAAGGGTATTGAAAGGATCGCAATGGAATGTGTTAAAACGATGGTTTTGGTAATCCTGATCAGGTGCTCAACACTTCCACCCATGGGATGCAGAACCATTGTAAACAGTAACAGAATCGTAAATACAATCAACGCAATTCCGCAATTTTCTTCAAATGATTTATTCATGAGATAAATCTATGCGTCCGCAATGATTCGAGCCTTGATTGAAATCAAGAACTGATTTTTTTACGAACACGGCTTAAAGTCTCGGGAGTCATGCCCAGGTATGAAGCAATAGTTTTCAAGGGAAAATGATGTAGCAGTTCAGGCCTGGTAGTTATTAACCGTTCATACTTTTGTTCAGGAGTGAGCCGGTTATGTTGAAAATCCTGATTCTGAATCGCGTGTTCAAGAATGCGGCCCAACCGGAAATAAGCTTCTGAAATCCTGGCCAGTTCATGAAAATCCCAGACGCTTAAACCAAATACTTCGCTGTCACTTGCCGCCCGTATGATAGATTCCGATGGTTGTTGGGACATGAAACTTTTATATTCCAGTACCCAATCATCTGGTAGAAATAGGTTAAGCGTTGCCTCATAACCATCATCCCGGACGATATAATGACGAAAGCTGCCTGCATTTATAAAATAAAAGGACTGGCATACTTGTCCCTCGTTGATAAGACATTGATCTTTCCCAAGATTCATCACTTTTAGCCGACCGAAAAGTAATGACATCTGTTCCGGAGAAAAGCTGCCAAACTTTTGTATCGCTTTTGTTATCTTCTCAAACAAGTTCAACAGAATTATGAATTATGAGTGATGAATTATGAAAGAGTTATGAATTGTGAAAGAAAGGTAAAGAGAAATATGAATTATGAGTGATGAATTATGAAAGAGTTATGAATTATGAAAGAAAGGTAAAGAGAAATATGAATTATGAAAGATTTTAGGATCGTGATGATAGGGGTTTGATTACCTTTTGCAGCGTTTAAACTATTTTCTTTCGGGGTCCATTCTTGCTGGTAAGGATGATGCTTCTGATGATTAAAAGGATTTCATTTGCATCTTTGCTTACAGAATCCGATTCTCCTGGTTGTATGTATCCTGAAGCATTCAGAAGTTCCAGCCAATATATGGTCTCACTTGTTTCTTTTTGGGCCATACCCATTTTATGAATAAAATCATTTTTGCTTTCCGCACTATGGGCTTCTCTTACATTAGCACCAATTGAAGTGCCGCAGCGCAACAACTGTTTGCTCAGTGTATGGTTCTGATTTTTTGCCATTAGATCTTTATACATATTGACAATAATAACCCCAAACGCAAATGACTTCCGAAGAATGATGCTTTCTGATTTACTCATGTTTATAGAATTTAGTTGTATATAGACTGTATATAGACATTGCTTCCGTTTCAGATCTAACTAAGTATGAATTTCCCTCACATTATATTAATCTGAACCGTTTTAATCCCAGTTTTTGTGGTTTTTTTACTATCCTTTCATAATTCATAACTCATAATTCATATCATCTTACAACCGGGAGCCATGCTTCGGCTTTCTGGACACAGGCATATTTTGTAGTTGGTGCTGCTAATAAGATTATATCCGCAATACCTGATGATGCGACAACGGATCTTCGTCAACTAAAGGGTGAGAATCTTTACTTGCGTGCGATGATGCACTTCAATCTGGTTAGGGTGTTTGGGGGACCTTACACCCAGAACAACGGAGACAATCCGGGTGTTCCCATCCTTTCAGAAGATCTCTCCGATGATGAGAAACTGACGATCAGCAGATCAAAAGTAAGTGAAGTTTATGCATCTGTTATTGCTGATTTGCTGAAAGCAGCTGACCTGATGACGGCTAAAAAATCAAATCCATTTGCATCAAAAGAGGTCGCTATTGCATCGCTTGCACGAGTTTATCTTTATATGGGCGATAATGCAAAGGCCATCGGATTTGCCGATAAGGTTATCAGTTCAGGTCGTTACACATTGTTGCAGGGTGGGGCCTATGCACAATACTTCAGGGGTGAACCGGAAGCAAACACTGAAACCATATTTTGCATTCGTCATACAAAAACCCAGGACCAGGGCTACACAGCCATCGGTTCAATGTATTACAGCGGAGACGTGAGCGGTAATGCAGCCAATAAAGGTGTCAGTGGATATGGTGAAATTTATGCTTCTAAAAAAATATATGATTTCCTGAATCTGAACCCGGGCGATCTGCGCCTTGGTTTTATCTCACCATACAGGGTAAACGGTGTGTTACAGGTTAACACTTCCTTGTCTACACCAACACCTATGTATTATATCAATAAATACAATTTGCAGGAAGGTATCATCAACCTGAGTTCGCCGGTGTATCTCCGCCTCGCCGAAATGTACCTGATTCGTGCTGAAGCAAATGCGAAACTTGGTAATACACAAACCGCACTTGATGACATCAACCTGATTCGCAGACGTGCAGGACTCTCCGGAACAGCTTTACATACAACGGCCAGTATCGCGATTGCAGGTAAAACAGCACTGGATGTAACCCTTGAGGAACGTTACCTGGAGCTGGCTTTCGAAGGTCATCGTGCTTATGATCTTTTCCGCAATGGCAGACCTATGGTAAGGAACTATCCGGGAACTCATTCACTGAACACAACTCCGAATAATATTAATCAGACTGTACCGGCAACGGATAACCGGATCATATTTTATATACCGGAAAGTGAAAGGGCAAAAAATCCAAACCTGACACAGAATCCCTGATCATAGAAAGCTGATTGCTTTAACCGGGAAAATCAGCATTCGTTTGTTCGATAATATTGGTTATTCGCTAATGAGTATAGATTAACACAACAAAATCAACACCATGCAATCATTCAAAATATTTACTTCAATCATAACTGCAGGTTCAATCATAATTGCAGGATTGATACCTGGTATCGCCTGTAATAAACCTGAAGCGGTACTGTTCACCGATAACTCAACAGCTGCGAAGGCAGATAAAAAAGGCTGGGTGGCTACCGCAGATAGTGAAACAGCACCTGGACTTGAAAATACCGGTGCGGCCGCTGCAACAATTGATGGCGATATCACCACTTACTGGCACACAGATTATGTGGCGGTGGTTCCCTATCCGCATTGGCTGTTGATTGATATGCAGACCGATAAAAATATCATATCGGTTGATATCACGAACCGCCAGGCAGCTGCACCCAATACGGTGGGAATGAAAAGATTTAAAATTGAAGGAAGTAAAACCGGTGATAATTTTACCAGTCTTGGAGAATTCAATTTTGCAATCACGAATGCACCACAAAGTTTTCCGGTATCTTCGTTTGCGTCTTACCGTTATTTAAAAATTACTGCCCTCGAGCCACAAAAGGCAGGAACAAATCATACCTTTCTGTCTGAAGTGGATGTGTTTACAACAAAATAGTGAATTTGGCACTGGTTGATTGAAGACTGAAACGCTGACGATTGAATTGCTGATCAGTAAATTGGCAATGATGAACTGGTAATGTTGGACGAACTAAAAACGTTGGATGAATAAACTAAAATGATAATTATAAAAACAATATCAGCTTTACTGGCTGCTGCCATTTATGGCCTGGTTGTCTCTGTTTCCTGTACAAAAAATGTTGTAGAGGTGGAAAATGAAATAGAAAATGTACAAGCGGTTATAGATTCTGCAACTGCGGTTGCTGTGCCATTGGCGGGAAATGCATTTATTACAACTGTGGTAAACAGAACAGATGAAAAGATCTCTGCAAAAGGTCTTGAAAACTGGAGAAATGCAGGCTCTGTCATAAGTACTTATTTCCACGTTGTAAAAACTGGTTCATTAAATCTTGCATTGAGAGCAAGGATAACTAAAGGGAAAAGCACTGTCAATCTTAGAGTAAATGGCCGCTCGTTCCCGGTAAACATTTTTACGGGTGAGTTTACTACAGTCTTTGCCGGTACTATTAACATCACTGATACCGGGTATCTGAAATTAGATTTGCAGGGGATTTCTAAAACTGATAGTTTCTTTGCTGATGTCTCAGATATTATGATCAGTGGAGCGGCATCTCCGGGTGCTGTATTTGCCAATGATCCCAGGAACTTTTACTGGTCGCGCCGTGGACCTTCCTGCCATCTCAATTATGTAGTTCCTTCCGGGGATAACGAATATTTTTACTCTGAACTAGTGGTTCCGACCGGCGCCGATTTGCCAGGATCTTATTTTATGGCTAATGGTTTTGGTGAGGGATATTTCGGAATACAGGTGAAATCAGCTACTGAAAGATGGGTATTGTTTTCAGTTTGGGATCCGGCAGAAGGTAATGGCATGACAACCCTGCTTAAAAAAGGAGAAGGGGTCACAGCACAGCGATTCGGTGGCGAAGGTACCGGTGGACAAAGCTATCTCCCGTTTAACTGGAAAGCCGGCACCAGTTATCGTTTTCTTACCCGTGGTAAACCGGATGGAGCAGGTAATACTGTTTATACATCCTGGTTTTTTGCCCCGGAAAACGGAACCTGGAAGCTGATGGCCACCTGGTCACGTCCTAAAACTTCAAAATATCTTACAAACTTTCATGGCTTTCTTGAAAACTTTTATGCTGATAGCGGTTACCTGGAACGAAAAGCATTTTGGAGTAATCAATGGGTACGACTGGCATCGGGAAGCTGGAAAGAAATCACGCAGTACAAATTCTCTGTAGACGCGACTGGTAAAAATAAACAAAGACTTGATTTTGCGGGAGGAATAGAAGAAGGAAAATTCTCCCTGAAAAACGGTGGTTTTTTCTCAAAGAGCATCTTACCCGGTACTCTTTTTACAAGAGACGCAACATTAAAAGAACCTCAAATTGATTTTGATAAACTTCCATAAAATAACTCATCACTCATAAATTCATAACTCACTCATCACTCATCACTCATATTCACGTCTTCTTCACGACTTGTATAAAAAAATAAACAAATGAACAGGAAAGATTTTGTAAAAACAACCGGACTCGCAATTGCTTCCATGGCGGTATTACCTAAGGCAGGTTTCAGTTCATCGAATGCAGAACCCGCCGTCAAAGTTGCCATGATAGGTGTAGGGCTTCGTGGTCAGAACCACCTGGATCTTTTGTTGCGCCGCGCGGATGTTGAACTTGTTGCGATCTGTGATATTGATGACCGGATGGTTGCTTCTTCAAAAAAGATCATAGAAGCAAGCGGCAAAAAGATGCCGCAGATTTTTACGGGTAACCCCTATTCCTGGAAAAAAATGCTTGAATTAAAGGGAATTGATGCTATTGTGATCGCCACACCATGGGAATGGCATAAAGAAATGATTATTGGTGCTATTGAATCAGGTATAAAATACGTTGGTTCAGAGGTGATCATTGGCATTACATTACAGGATCATTGGGATATCGTACATGCAGTTGAGAAAAACAACGCACAGCTTATGATGTTGGAGAATGTCTGCTACCGTCGCGATGTGATGGCTATACTGAATATGGTGCGCCAGGGATTATTTGGTGAATTGATTCATCTTCAGGGCGGCTACCAGCATGATTTACGCGAGGTGAAATTTAATAACGGGGTAAAAGCTTATGGGGGCGGAGTGGAGTTTGGCGAAAAAGGCTGGTCGGAAGCAAGATGGCGTACCGAGCATTCGGTAAGGCGTAACGGTGATCTATACCCGACACACGGCATCGGGCCCATTGCACAATACCTTGATATAAATCGTGGTAACCGATTTGTAAATCTGAACAGCTTTTCTTCCAAATCACGCGGACTGCATAATTATGTGGTCAGCAAAGGTGGGGAGTCTCATCCAAATTCAAAAGTTTCCTTCAAGCTGGGTGACGTGGTGACTACGCATATCAATTGCGCAAATGGAGAAACCATTTTGCTTCAGCATGACACTAATCTGCCAAGGCCGTATTCCATTGGCTTCCGTGTGCAGGGCACAAGTGGAATCTGGATGGATCTCAATAAAGGCATTTATATCGAAGGCAAATCTGCCAAACCTCATCAATGGGACGATCAGAAAGCATGGCTTGATAAATACGACCATCCACTATGGGCAAAATGGAGTAAGGAAACCCAGGGCGCCGGGCATGGAGGTATGGACTTTTTTGTTATCCATTCTTTTATTGAGTCGGTCAAAAGAAAACTTCCGACACCAATGGATGTTTATGATGCAGCTGCCTGGAGCGCCATCACACCTTTAAGCGAACAATCCATTGAATTGGGTAACGAAACAATTGAATTTCCTGATTTTACAGGAGGTAAATGGATGTATCGTAAACCGGTTTTTGCGTTGAATGATGAATATTGATAAAAAGAATACTGATAAAAACAGAAACCCGGTTATGCCCAGATCCGTTTTACATGAATATGGCATTGAAGAAGATATGCTGAGGTTAGTGCCTTATGGAAATGGCCTGATTAATAATACCTGGAAGATAGAATTGCCAGGGCGTGAGTTTATTTTGCAAAAAATTAATACCACCGTTTTCAAGGAGCCGCAAAAGCTGGCAGGCAATATCCGGCGAATCGCAGATTATCTGAAAACCTATTTTCCAAACTATGCATTTGTGGCTCCTGTTCCAAGCAGCGAAGGGCAGGATATGATCAATGCTGATGGCGACGGGTTCTATCGCTTATTTCCATTTGTAACAGACTCGCATACTGCAGATGTGGTTCATACCCCGGCCCAGGCTTTCGAGGCTGCCGCACAGTTCGGGAAATTCACCAGGTTGCTTGCGGGCTTTAATGCTTCTTTGTTGCATACCACCATTCCGTTTTTTCATGATCTTGGTTATCGGTATGACCGTTTCCGGGACTCGATTAAAAACGGGAATCGTCGCCGCATCCTGGAAGCCGAGGATCTGATAAAGACCTTATTAAAGCATGCAGATATTGTGGAAGAATACCGTCGGATTATTCTTGACCCCGGTTTCAGATTAAGGGTAACCCATCATGATACAAAGATCAGCAACGTATTATTTGATGAAGAAGACAAGGGCATTTGTGTCATTGATCTTGATACGGTGATGCCCGGCTACTTCATCAGCGACGTTGGCGACATGATGCGAACCTATCTTTCACCGGTGAGTGAAGAGGAAACAGATTTTGACAAGATCGTTGTGCGTCCCGAATTTTATACAGCGATTGTTGAGGGATACTATAAAGAAATGAAGGATGTACTTACCGGGACCGAGAAACGATATTTTTTTTACGCGGGAAAGTTTATGATTTATATGCAGGCCGTCCGGTTTCTCACCGATTACCTCTATAATGATGTTTATTATAAAGTAAACTACCCAATGCAAAATTATGTTCGGGCCGCTAATCAAACCGACTTGCTTAAAAAGCTGATTGATCAGCAAAAGAGCCTTGAATATAGTTATGAGTTATGAGTTATGAGTGATGAGTGAGTTATGAGTTTACGAGTGATGAGTGAGTTATTAGTTATTTGCTTATGAGTTCAGTTAAAAATTTGTGGAATGTCCTTAATTCAACACTCAGATCATTCTTAACTCACTCATCACTCATCACTCATAACTCTTCTATTGCTTTTTTCATTAAACTATGAAAGATGAAAGTATTAAAGGTTATTGGAGTTAAAGAGATTGCCTACGAAAGTTCTATAACAGAAATTTCGGGTTTGCTCGACCGTCTTGATAAAAACGAGATCAATAATCTTCCCTGGCCATCCTATCCTTGCAAGCCTTCAGCAAGCTTCACCATTGCTTATGGGCCAGACTGTATTTTCCTGAAATATTTTATCACTGAAAAACAAATCCGGGCAGTTAATGATGAACCGAATTCACCGGTCTGGCAAGATACCTGTGTCGAGTTTTTCGTGAGCTTTAATGATGGAAAGCAATATTATAATTTTGAAATAAATTGTATCGGAACTATCCTGGCTGCCTATGGCCCGGACCTGGAACATCGTGATTTCCTTCCTGAAAAAACAATCGCCACTGTCAAAACTTACACAATCATAGACAAGCTGAGTGAGCCGCCTGTCATCCATTGGGATTTGATTGCGGTGATTCCTTTTACCGCTTTTGTGCACGATAATATAAATTCTCTTCAAGGTGTCAGCGCAAGGGCAAACTTTTATAAGTGTGGTGACAAGTTGAAGGACCCGCATTATCTTGCCTGGAATGATATAAAAGCCGCGAAACCTGATTTTCACTTGCCGGCGTTTTTCGGAACTTTGCATTTTTAAAAACGGCCTGGCCGTTTCCCATGATTTCCCGGATCAACCGGGCTTTATTCAGGTTGCATCGTTTTGTTAGGTTTTTTTATCGCTTGGAAAAGAGTACACTTCGCAAAGAGTTAATTCGCTTCGAAAAGAGTACACTTCGCAAAGAGTTAATTCGCTTCGTAAAGAGTTACAACTTTTCGTTAAAGGTTACCTTGTTTCGTTATGGTTGCCCTATTTCGTTAATAGTTAGCTCATTTCCATAACGTTGCCTTGTTACTTAAGGTTACTTCGTTTAGTAAAAAGTTGTCATGTTTCGTTAAGGTTAACTCGTTTCGTTAAGGTTTGCATATCGCTATTTGCCAATACTTCCCCTTTTGTTACATTGTGACGATGTCTTTCAGTGATGATAATAAATTACCAACCTTAAAGGAGATCGCCCGCCGCCTGAACGTCTCTGTTTCTACTGTGTCCCGGGCATTGATCGATCATCCCCGGATTGGCCTGGGTACAAGACTGAAAGTTCAGCAGCTGGCAAAGGAAATGTAAACCTCTAACCAGAACCACGATTGTTATTTGAAAAAGATTTTGTATGCCGATGGGGGGCTTTTGTGGATATTGCGGCTGATGGTTTTGTAACAAAAGTTTGACCTTTACGGGATCACCAATCATTCAGGCACATGTATCCATC
>NZ_DATHKG010000030.1:0-4659 GCF_035489435.1 Flavitalea sp. | reverse complement strand
CCGGTGCTTCAGAATGCTTTGCCTGAAATTGAAAAAACCTGCCGGGTTTATTCTACCAGTCCACTGGTTCGTTATAACAACAACATTTTTACGGAAAAACTCAACATGGTCGATAGCAGCTTTTTCAGCCTGTTCGACTTTGAATTAAAACCAGGTGATCTCAATAATCCATTTCCAACAGCTAATACAATCATTATCACCCAGGCATCTGCGAAGAAATATTTTGGCGGGGAAGCTCCGATCGGCAAAACCATAGAACTCCAGCTTGCACGTGAATGGGTTCCTTTTACGGTAGCTGCTATTGTAAATGATGTTCCTCTTGAATCCAGCCTGCAGTTCCAGATGCTCATCTCCTTTGCTAATGGACTGCGGTTTTTCAGTGAAAGGGCTATGACCCGATCCTGGTCCAATGTTTCTGTTGAGACCTATTTCTTATTAAAAGAACGTACCGATGTACCAGCATTAAATAAAAAGATTGCCGACGTTATGAACCCGCTGGTTTCGAAAAATTATAAGCCAGGTCAGTATAATGTTACACTTCAGAACTTAATTGGTATCCATCTCGATAATACATTGCCCGCGGGTAATGAAGCGATCAGTAATCCGAAATATTCTACCATCTTAGCTACCATTGGTTTGCTCATTCTGCTGATTGCCTGTATTAATTTTATTACACTATCGATTGGCCGTTCTACCAGCCGCTCCTTGGAAGTCGGTGTGCGGAAAGTTCTTGGCGCCGCACGTCCACAGCTTATAAAGCAGTTTTGGGGCGAAGCTTTACTACTCACCTTCATTTCTTTAATGATCGGGATCCTCCTTGCTTTGGTTTGTTTAAAACCTTTTAACCAGCTGGCAGACCGTGAATTGGCACTTAGCTTTAATCAGTTTACAATGTTGTTTTTTCTCATGTTGTTTGTTACGGTTGGACTTATCGCTGGTATCTATCCGGCCATTGTTCTTTCGGGGTTCCGGCCGATTGAAGTGCTGAAGGGAAAGTTGAAAACCGGGAGCAGCATGAACCTGTTCAGGCGCGCATTGGTGGTTTCACAATTTGTTGCTTCGATAATCATGATCATTTGCACCATTGTAATCGGAAAACAATTAAATTTTCTCCGTAGTAAGGACCTGGGCTATGATAAAGAGCAAGTAATCGTTATCTCAACAAACAAAGCCGGCATGGAAGGACGTGAACTGGCAACAAGGTTCAGAACCGCGCTTGAAGTAAATCGCGAAGTCAGGTCAAGTAGCACTTCCTGGTTTAGTTTGATACAGGCCGGATGGATGAACCTCGGCTATCTTGATGATAAAAAAATGTTCCGTTCGTTTAAATTCAATGTGATTGACCCGGATTTCATTCCGACCATGGGATTGAAATTGGCCGCTGGACGGAACTTTATAAAAGGAAATCCGGCAGATTCGAACGCGATAATTGTAAACGAAGCATTGGTACGGGAATATGGATGGCAGGATCCTATCGGAAAAAAGCTGCCGGGTAAATACGCAGAACAGATTATAGGTGTTGTGAAAGATTTTAATTATGAATCTTTACACACAACCGTTAAGCCGGTTATGATGGCCATGAAGGCTGATAGTATACTCGGAGCATCCAGTGATGTTTCTTCTGAACATTCAAACAGCCGAAGGGTTACTGTGAGGTTAGCGGCGGGCGATTTACCAAAGCAGGTTGCTTCACTTCGGTCAGTCTGGAAGTCAGTAGCAGGTACCCAGGATTTTGAATTCCGCTTTCTGGATGATGCATTAAATGCTGCATATAGCCAGGAACAAAGGCTTGGTAGTCTGGTATCCTATGCTTCGGTGCTATCTATCTTTATAGCTTGTATGGGTCTGTTTGGCCTGGCAACACTGGTTGTGGTTAAACGAACCAAAGAGATTGGCATCCGGAAAGTATTGGGCGCTGATGTTAGTAGCATAGTCACCCTGCTATCAAAAGACTTTGTCGTACTGGTTCTGATAGCTGTGCTCATTGCCTTCCCGGTTGCGTGGTGGGCGCTATCTGACTGGCTCAAAGATTTTAGCTACCGGATAAACATTCCGCTGTGGATATTTTTCGGAGCAGCAGTTGCAGCCCTGGCTGTCGCGTTGATAACAGTGAGTCTACAGGCAGTGAAGGCTGCACTTTCAAATCCTGTAAAAAGTCTCAGGACAGAATAAGGGTACAGAGCTCCGCTATAACATGTAGGCGAGCTCAGGTTTCAGCAATTTGCTATTTTTAAATTTGTCGATGCTATGAACAAGCTCCTCAACATTTTCAAAGCTGATTTTATTAAATTCTGTAAGCATGTTCGCCTTTTCAATGGGATTCTTTTGAAGAATCGCTCCTATCCTCAGCAGCGTCAGATCTTTCCACGATAATTCTTTATGTATCAGTTTTCCTTGTAAAAAATGTGATTCAGTTTGCTCAAACATTAACGGAGGGATATTATCAGCGGCGATGGCTTTGTTATGAGCTTCTTTGTCAGATGATGTCGCTGACACAAAAAATACAAAAACTTTTTTCGTTTGAAGTATGCGCGAATGCTTTTTCAAAAATCCCTTCAGTGTGAACTTACCCATGTAGATGCTTCCGCCGATCACCAGGAAATCCTGTATAGCAATCATATCTGTATTAACATCTGTTGCTTTAATCACCGGGAGATCAAGTTCGCGCGAAAGCATCTCAGCATAACACGCTGTTGCACCATAAATACTTTTATAAATTATCAAACCTTTCATCTTCAAATAATTTAACTGCTTAATAAAATTCTTATTAAGGGCTGGTAAAACAAAAATAGAAAAACTGAACCGCCCGATATATGAGCAATGTTAGGAGTGAGACTGAGTTTCATCACAACAAAAACTTTACACATTTAAATGTGGATCCTCTTGTAAATGCGTGCCCGATTTTAAATGTGGATCCTCTTTTAAGGTTAATATAACTTCTGCTACAATCAATTTGTCTACTACAATTGCTTTGTCTGTTACAATTGCTTATCTGCTACAATTGCTTATCTGCTACAATTGCTTTGATTTAGTAGCTGTAATTGGCAGATCCCAGCAGTATTTAATTTTAAAGACATCCACTATCCGAGAAGCGGTAAAATCTGATCTCCGGCCACCGGCAAACATTACTGTATTGCTAGCGCAACCGCTGGCAAGACTGTACCTTGCCTGGGATAAATTTGCGCTACTCAAGCTTCCGGATGAAGCCTTGAAAATATCGACGTTTGTAAAAGCGGGCAAATTGCCGCGACCACCTGCAAAAAATATATAGTTCTTGTGAGCCGCGCTGGAAAGTTCTGTTCTTTCTGCCGAAAGTGCTGCAACTGACCAGGTGCCCGTTGACACATTGTATATATCTATTTTGCCTGAATAAGGCGAACCGGTAAAATCCATTCCGCCGGCAAATAGCGCCTTATTCGCAGCCCCACCACCTGCTAGTTGAGGACGACCCTCGCTTAACAAAGATGTAGACCACGAGCCCGTGGGAATATCATAGATATCTACCTGTTTTGAATATGCGCCCCCACCGAAAAATATTTGATTCCCGGTTGCTGCTGCGGCAAGTTCGTTTCGTTCAGAACTTAGTTCAGCCGTGCTCCACGAATTTGTTGACAGATCATAGATATCTACACGACTCGAATAAGCGGCGCCGGTTTTATTGCCGCCGGCAAACATTACTTTGTCACCAAATGCCACTGCCGAAAGATTATACCTCGGTTGACTTAATTCGGCTGTAGACCATACATTTGTTGATACATCATAGATATCGACCCTGGAGTAAACAATATTATCTGCGTTCCAGCCACCTGCAAAAAATACCTTATTTTGTATTCCCGCTGCGGCCATTCCCATCCTGGCAATACTTAGATTCGAGATCAACCAAGAGTTGGTACTCACATTATAGATATCTACCCGATTCGTAACTTCTCCAAAACCATCCCTTCCTCCAGCAAACAAAATCCTGTTTGCCGTCCCTGCACCTGCCAGCCCATACCTTGCCTGCGACAAGGTCATTGTTCCGGCATATACCACTTTGGTGCAGATTGCCGGGATATCATCATTTTGAACAGATAGTTTATTTGAGAAATTATCATCACTGCCGGCATATGGCTCTTTTCTACAGGCATGAAGTGAGAGAAGTACTACGGTAAGGATCAACAGACACTTTTTCATTTGGGGCAATTTGAGGGTTAAAGATTGGTGACTAAACAAGACACAGCTTCCGCGCTCATTAACATCGTAACGCAGAAATCATAATAAATAAACGTCTTGAATGATTAGTTGCCGGGAGATGTTATTGAAATAATGATATTGGCGGAGAGCGATGTACTTTAATTATAGTCGCAGAAACAGGATGAACAGTAACAAAATGCTTCGGCTTTTGCACTCTGCTTTGTAAATGTTATTTGTTGATTTTGCGCGTTTATGGCGTTCACTCGGTTCTTCACTTCGCCGGACGGGCCTTTCGGTTGGTTTGATTTGCCACTGTGATTCCTGGTTAATACCATTGTTCATGCCGGTCTCTGCTGTTGTCTCCGATCGGCTTTTGTTCCCTGATCGGCTTTTTTAAGTATGCTTGTAGTGCTGGTCGCTGTTGGGCCCTGATCGGCTGCGGTAACTCCGGGCAGGAATCGAAGGTGGCAATCAAACCAACCTCAG